>JAMNZY010000233.1 GCA_023622055.1 Bacillota bacterium | reverse complement strand
TAAGCATTGCGGCCAAGATGGGAGTCAAAGAAATGATGGCTAAAAAAGCCGACGGCACTTATGGAGCTATGAGCGGTTCTTGTAAACTCTTTAAAGAATCTCTTTCACAGGAAATTGTAGATAAGTTAAATACCACCGGTGTGGCAGTTATACCTGTACCGGAACATGCCAAAGAGGGGGCAGATATTCTCACTAAAAAAGCCTGTCAACAGTACGCCTTAAAAGAATATGTAGATAATGTGATACTACTTGATACTGGACATGCAAAATTGATGAGTCCTTTCTTCCCATTAGAAGATTTAAGAAAGATTCCCGGATTTGAAAACGCACGGTATGAAGATCCCTATGCAGGAAATCTAGGTAACTCAATAAGGTATTTAGCCCTTTCACCTAGAGATAATTATTTAAAAACAGAAGGTGTTGAAAATCTCTTCTGCGGAGGCGAAAAAGCTGGTCCCCTTGTAGGTCATACGGAAGCCATCTGCACTGGTACCCTTGCTGGAGCAAATGCAGTAAGGTGGGCCGTAGGCAAAGAACTTATTCAGATTCCAACAGAGCTTGCTGTGGGCGATGCTATTGCTTATGTAAAGGAACAAATGAAAACAGAAGAAGGCATATCTAAGAAATACACCTTTTCTGGCTCCGTTTATTTCGAAAGAATGAAAGAATTGGGATTGTATACCACCGATGTAAATGAAATTAAAGAGCGAGTAGACAAAGCGGGAATGACAAATGTGTTTAATCAGAAGGTCGTATAAAATTTGTCTTTGCCTATTGTAACAATAAAAGGGGTCATAACTGACTCCTTTTATTTTCCAAATTATATTATTAAACGCATAAATTTACAACCCCCTACAAGAGGGTAAAAGTTAGTTTAGGATTTCTTGATATATTTGTGGGTGGTTTTATAAATTCTGTTTGGCTAAAATTATACACTTTTTTCAATAATTTTGCTTACGATAATTTAATACGACTAGTTGTATTTTATTGCTAAATGGGGGTCTCAAATGCGACATGAAAAACTTCGACTGTTATTTTTTATTTTAAAGACCATCGATAATTCAGAGGGGCCTGTAGGTTCAGGTTTTATCCGCAACAGCTTACAAATGCAGGGCCTTGATATTAGTGAAGCCACTGTAGGTAGAATTTTGCGGCAATTAGATCTAAAGGGTTATACAGAAAAAATCGGCTTTAAAGGTAGAAAATTAACTGCTGCAGGACAAGAAAAACTGGCAGAGTTAGAGCGGGAAAACAAAATCAATCACTATGGCAAGGAATTGTTAAATGTAATAAAGGTGACAGGCAAGCAAGAATTGCTAGATGCACTAATAGCTAGAAAAGCAATTGAAAGTCAATTGGCAAAACTGGCTGCCATGTATATAACCGACGAAGAAATTCGTGAAATGGAAAAGATTATAGAAAGACAACAGGCTCACGTTAAAGATGGTATCTCTATAGCCGATGATGATTTAGAGTTTCACAAAATTATTTCTAAAGCTGCCAGA
Organism: Bacillota bacterium; assembly: GCA_023622055.1. Lineage (GTDB taxonomy): Bacteria > Bacillota > Thermosediminibacteria > Thermosediminibacterales > Tepidanaerobacteraceae > DTU063. The sequence continues at coordinate 24,131 of JAMNZY010000233.1, read as the reverse complement.
AACAGAATTTTAGATGCAGCTATGGATTTAATAAGGCAACACGGCCAACTTTCCCCAATGCTTGAGTATATTAGAAAAAAGGTTAGGAGCACGGTGCTCCTCGACCATAAGAATATTTATGAAGCCATTGCTTCCAGGAATCCGGAATTAGCTGAGCAAGCCATGATTAATCATATTGAAAATTTAGAAAGAGACGTAAAGAAGTACTGGGAAATTTTTTACAACAATAACAGTGGGTAAAGAGATTTTTAAAAAAGGTGATTGAATGTTTAATGTCTGTATAGTAGAGGAGGAGATAAAATGCCGGATATATTGGAAAAAGTGATGGATGCCGTTGATGTAGAAACATATTTAGTTTGCAAAAATGAAGAAGAAGCAGAGAGATTTTCTATAGAGTTAATGGAGAAATTGGGTTTTCAGGACATATCTATAGTTTTTATTCAGCATCAAGGGCCTGGTGCAAGAGTTAGGGTCAGAGGATATATCTATAAACCTGGTGATAAATATAGCTGGCTATTTGATCAAAGCAATTAGGGAGGAGTATGTGATGAAAAAAAAGAAAGTCTTGTTAGCGCCCCTAGATCCAGTTCACGATATTGGTTTAAAAATGATAAAAAGAGGCTTGGAACAAAAAGGCCATGATACTCTACTTATGCCTCCGGACCATTCACAAGAGGAAATTATAAAATCCATTATTGACAATAAAGTGGATGTTGTTTTAATAAGCCGCACTCTGGGATATGGTGTGGCAGAAATATTAGGAAAATTTATTGATTTAGCGGAAGCTGCTGGAATAAGAGATAAAGTAAAAATAGGAATTGGTGGAATGGCTATACGGCCTGAACTGGCAGCAGAACTGGGTTTTGATGCCGGTTTTGGTCCTGGAACTACTGTAGAGGAAGCAGTAGCTTTTGTAGAGGGCAGAGAGTATAAACCTTTAGAAGCTGGAATTTCCCGAGAAAAGAAAGATATAACTGCAGCTTATGATTACAGTTTTCGAAATAAGAGAATTGAAAAATTACTTGATAATATAGTTGATGGAATTCTTGATTACACAAGTGACAAAACTACTACAGCCATTTTGCGAGCAGAAATTCGCAGGCAAATTATAGATAGCACTGATGAATCGGAAAAAGAAAAACTTCGCCGAGAATATGCTAAGTACTGTGATGACGTAGTAAAGTCTTTTTATGAAGCCGGTAAGTACCGTGAAAAAACTCGCCCCCTTACCAGTGATGAAGTAAAGGCCCTTGGAAAGTATGTGGATGACGTCAATTCCAGATTGAATCCATTAACCTTGCAACATATTGATAAAAATCCTGTAGTCTTTATTCAATATGGAACCGGATGTCCTTTTATGGACATTGCTCACATTAAATCATGTGAAGCATGGGGTGCCAATGGTGTAATTCACTTCGATCCATCTTGGGGAGCACGGACAGAAGGCTTTCTGGAAGGCTACATAACCCATGAAGAAGACGGTTCCATAATAACCTATGAAAATCTAAAGAGCATCAAGGAATCTTTGGCTCCTTACACCCTTTGGCAGGTAAGAGCCCATAGGGGATTAAATACACCGGAAACGGTTGTCTTAGCAGGTAAAATCGGAGCAGATTTAACCAAAATTAATATAGCTTACGGGTCCTTAAGTGGAGGTACAGATCCAGAACGCCTTACGGTAGATGCAGTTGCAGCTATAAAGTATGCAGCTGAATTTGGCATGCCTTTTGATGTGGTTACAAATGAAGAGCTCTCTGGAGTCCCTGCTTTTAAAGCATTTGCAGGTATGCTAATTGTATCAAAACTTGGATTGCGCCTTGGTGGAAAGCCCATACTCCAACCTCTATTTTGTTACTCACCTGAAGTTATGATTAGCGGCCAAATGGAAGATAATTATATCGACTTTAATGCAGCAAAGATATATTGTCTTAGAAATATCATCAATGCTCCAATATGGTGTGGCGCCCCAATTGGATTTTTAACCCAAACTGAAGATAGGGTTCAGTCATCATTGATGACAGCTCTTCATGCATCCTTGGCTTCTTCACTAGGTGTAGATGCTATTTCTATAGCGTCTTCAGATGAAGCCTTCTCTAAAGGGCCAATAACAGCACCATCAAGAATAGATACATTGAGGGCAACTCAAGCATCTTTTAGATTTTTCGGTCATTCTGATATTACACCTACTGAAAATGCTAAAAAATGGGCAGAAGAAATGGAAGAAGGAATTGAAAAGGTGCTTGAATCTGTAGTGGAAAACGGAAACTTTGTTGATGCACTATATCAAGGCTTACTAGGAAGTAGAGAAGACGGAGCTTATCCAGGTAGAGCAGGTAGAAATACTGTGTTGAGGAAGTCTTAAGATGAATAGCTTAAATAAGATACACAGTTGTATTTGATGGGGGGTTATCATGAACTTAACAATTGGCATAGCAGGAACTGCTAAAAATACTGGAAAAACTACTACTACTTCCGCCATTTTAAATGAATTGTACAACATCAAGGTACCTCTTGGATTAACTAGTATAGGTTATGATGGAGAAGAGATAGATAATATAACGGGTCTGCCAAAACCTCGCCTATTTGTAAAAGAAAACACTATTCTAGCTATAGCAGGGAAGTGCCTTAAAGGTGGAAGTGCTGAATATGAAATACTAGAAACAACTGATATTTCAACTCCCCTAGGAAATATAAATATAGTGAGAGTTGTTAAAGAAGGCCTGGCAGTAATAGCTGGGCCTAATAAAGGCACTCAGTTAAAATATGTAAAAGATATGATGATCAATGATTTAGGGTGTAAGATAATCCTTGTGGATGGCGCTTTGAATAGGATTGCGCCAATGACTGAAACAGATGGCATTATTATTGCAACGGGAGCGGCCCGCAATACCAATATAGATATTTTAGTTAAAGAAACTGAAGCTCTATACGAATTGCTTAATTTACCTAAAGTATCGGAAGATAAATTAAAGTTTTTTCTTCATGCAGACAAGATTGCCCTTTTTTCTAAAGCTCTAGATGGAGAAATAAAATTTTTAAAGTATGGTTCCCTTATAGATTTCGGGACAGTAGAAGAAATAGTTGATGCGATTGAAAATGTACAAGCCATATTTATTCCAGCTCTAATTTCAGAACGTGTCTTGAAGCAACTCAACGATAGATTGAATCAATTATGGTCAAATAAAACTTTAATAATAAGAGATTCCATAAAATTAATTGCCGGAGGCGACCCGCAAAACTTGCTAAAAGAAATAAAAAGGATAAAAGAAAATGGCGGAAAGGTGAAAACTCTGCAAAGCCTCCCTTTGCTTGCCATTACATTAAATCCTTTTTATCCCAAGTATCGCTTTGATAAAAACAGTTATGAACCAGGCTACATTGATAGAGAAGAATTACTAAAGCAAATGCAAAATGCCATGGAAATACCAGTAATTGATATAAAACAGGAAGGTGCTACACGTTTGTTGGAAACTGTCTTAAACCATTCTAGAATAAAATCTTAGGGGGCTGAACATGGAAACACTTGCTATTATAGGAACAGGTCGTATGGGGAGCTTAATTGCTCGTAAATTGCAATCTAACTATAATTTGATTTTAATAGATAAAGATTTGAGGAAATGTGGTTTATTGGCAAAAGAAGTGTCGGCATTGGCAACTGCTGATTATTCTTTCCTATCACATGCAGACTATATTATAACAGCTTTGCCTGCACAAGCCTTTCAAAAAGCAATTCCAGATATTAAAGCTTATGTTGCTCAACATCAAGTGCTTATAAATATTTCCACAGATACAGAAATGGTAACATTTGAACCTTTAAAAGGCTTGTGTAAATTAGCATCTGCCAAAATCATAGGTCATGCTCAACACATGACTACTACCGGTGAACTACCTCTCATTTTAGTTGATGGGGAAGACAGTTCTGTCCGCTATAAGACAGCTGAAGTTTTTTCTAAAATAGGCACAGTCTGTTTTGGTGATGAAAAGATAGTTAAAAAAATAAACAATATAGCCAGTGAAGAGGGCATTAAAGCAGCTTTAAATATTAAGAAAAGGCTTGAAAAAGCCAATGTCCCATCAGAATATATAAGTTTTGCCATTAGAAATGTAGCCTGTGGCACAATGAATGCCTTTGCTTTAGGCGATGCAGGTCCTTTTGTGCAAAAAATAATCCAAAAATTAACTGCCAATGAAAAAACTGATTCAAATTAGAATCAGTTTTTTCTTACGATAAATTATTTCAAAATGGAAGCCATATAGAAGAAGGAAAAAGTAATTAATATGTTTAATTATAGACATTAAAAAGGAGAGTTGTAATTGCAAATGCGATTGCAGAAATACTTGGCTCAGGCGGGAATAGCTTCGCGGAGAGCTAGTGAAAAATTGATCTTACAAGGCCGAATTAAAGTAAATGGTATTACAATTAAAGAATTGGGTACAAAAGTGAATCCTGAATCTGATATAATTGAAGTAGATGGCAAAATCTGCCGGATAAAGCAGGATTATGTATATATACTTTTAAATAAGCCGAAGGGAATACTAACTAGTGTAAAGGACCCTTTTGGAAGACCCACTGTATTGGAACTGCTTAAAGGAGTAAAGGACAGGGTTTTTCCTGTTGGACGATTGGATAAAGATACAGAGGGTCTTGTGTTGTTGACTAATGATGGTGAGTTAGCTTATAAAATTACACACCCCAAGTTTAAGGTTTTTAAAACATATATTGCCCATGTGCAAGGAATTGTCAAAGATAAAGATATCCAAGCTTTAAAAAATGGCATTATCCTTGAAGATGGTATGACTTCCCCTGCTAAAGTGGAGATAATAAAGTTTTTTGACAACTCAACTGTACTTCAGCTTAAAATTTATGAGGGCAGAAAACGGCAGATTAGACGAATGTGTGCTGCCATAGGGCACCCAATTATCAATTTAAAGAGAATTGAAATTGGAAATCTTTCCTTAAATGGCTTAAAAGTAGGACAATGGAGGTACTTAAACCGAGAAGAAATTAATTACATAAAAAAAATTAAAGGAGAGCGAAATCTTGATTACCATAAGAAAAGCAATAGCAAATGACAAATCCAAAATCCAGGAAATGATTAATAATGAGAGTATCAACCAACTCAATTTTGCTGAACTCCCAGAACATACCATGGTAGTGGAACTTGATAATACACTAGTGGGATGGGGGTATCTGGATATCTGTGACAATTTAGCCTTTATCAGATTTGTATATATCGATCCTGATCATAGGAATCAGAGTTTAGGGGACGGCTTGATTAGAGCCCTTATTAATTATGCCGACAGGCGAAATGTAAAAACGATATACGTATCTAGTGACGATGAAAAAATCGATTATTTTAAACGATTTGGGTTTAAATACATAACATGCGATCAAGGTGACAAAAAAATTTACGAAACTTTTAATCTCAGCATTAAAGACCTCTTTATTATGGAACTTGATGTAGATGAATTTTTTAACAGCTGCCACTGCCATTGACCATTTTATTGTAGCAATAATATAATTGAGAATTTAATTTATATCTGATATAATTTTTCCGAAAAAATATGTAGAATTAGGGGTGAAGCATTTGGAGCTCTGGTTTTCAGAATATCAAACAAAAAATGTAAAACTGTCTTTTAGAATAAAAGAAGTTCTTTACACAACACAGAGCAAGTATCAAAAAATATCTGTATATGAAACAGAAGATTTTGGAAGGATTTTGACTTTAGACGACTTAGTAATGCTTACAACCAAAGATGAATTTATTTATCATGAAATGATTACACATGTTCCCATGTTGACCCATGGCAACGCAGTAAGGGTTCTTGTCATAGGCGGTGGAGACGGGGGAACAGTAAGGGAGCTTTTAAAGCACCCTGTAGAGGAAATACACTTAGTGGAGATTGATAAGGAAGTTGTAGAAACATCAAAAAAATATTTTCCATCAGTAAGTTGTGGTTTAACCGACCCTAGAGTCAGGGTCTTTTACGAAGACGGAATCGAATTTGTTAAAAATAACAAAGGTTATGATATTGTAATAGTAGATTCTACAGATCCTATAGGACCAGCTGTGGGCCTTTTTTCTACTGAGTTTTATAAAAATGTATCTGCAGCATTAAATGAAAATGGAATTCTTGTTGCTCAAACTGAAACGCCTATTTTATTTGGTGATTTAGTAAATAAAATATATAAGGATATGTCAACAGTATTTCCTTATACCAATATGTATACAGCAGTTATCCCCACATACCCAGGAGCTTTTTGGACTTTCACCATGGGTTCTAAAACAGTAAACCCTCTATCTAAGGAAATCAGCAGCTCACTGCCAGATATTGATACAAAATACTATACCAAGGAACTTCACAAGAGTTATTTTATCTTGCCGCCTTTTGTGAAAAATCTAATTTCAGAATAGAGGAGAGTAGAATTGAATATATTTGAACATTTACACAACCAAGGTAGATTTATGGATGCAAAAGATGATTACCACAGTTCGAAAATAGTAATTATCGGAGTTCCTATGGATTTTACAGTTAGTTTCAGACCGGGGACTCGATTTGGCCCTAAAAAAATAAGGGAAGCTTCCTATGGTTTAGAAAGTTATAGTGTATATGCTGATGATTCCCTTGAAGACAAAAAATTTTTTGATGCTGGAGATGTGGACATACCTTTCGGCAATGTGGAAAAAAGCCTTGAAATTATAGAAAATGTCACAGAGCAGTGTTTAAAAGATAGAAAAATTCCTTTGTTTTTAGGAGGAGAACATCTAATAAGCTATCCCATAGTAAAGAAAGTAGCTGAAAAATATACCGATCTTTATGTTTTGCACTTTGACGCCCATGCAGATTTGAGGGACAGTTTTTTAGGAGAAAAGCTATCCCATGCTACTGTTTTGCGAAGAATTTCGGAACACGTTAATCATAAACATATTTATCATTTTGGCATACGTTCTGGAGTAAAAGAAGAATTTGAATATGCGGAACAACACACTAATATGTTCCCAATAGAAGTTAAAGGTCCTTTCATGAAAGTGCAAGAAGAGTTAAAAAACAAACCTGTGTATATAACTCTTGATATAGATGTGATCGATCCTGCTTTTGCTCCAGGGACTGGAACTCCTGAACCAGGGGGATGCAGTTCTCAAGAAATACTAGAAGTTATAACCCACTTTAAAGAATTAAATATTGTGGGCTTTGACTTAGTGGAAGTTTCTCCTGCCAACGACTTATCTGAAAGAACTTCTCTTTTGGCAGCTAAAATTTTACGTGAACTTATAATAGGCTTAGGGTAGATTAGGTGGTAAAATGCCCGAAGAAATTTTAAAAGTAGAAAAGCTCAGTTTTAAATATGACGATAAAAATATATTAAATGATATTAGTTTTACATTAGATGTGGGAGATTTTGTAGGTATATTAGGGCCTAATGGCTGTGGCAAATCCACCTTGCTTAAAAATATAAATCGTTGGCTTAAGCCACATAGTGGAAGTGTGTACATTGATGATTCAAATGTTTTAAAACTAAGTGTAAAAGATTTAGCTAAGCGTGTAGCCACAGTTCCTCAGGATACATCTTTAGAAGATATTGGCTTTACAGTAGAACAAGTGGTTTCAATGGGTCGAAATCCCCACCTGAAAAGCTTTGAACGAGAGCGCTTGCAAGACATGTCAATAATCGAAGACTCCATGAAGACCATGGATGTATTGCATCTGCGAGACAAGCCTGTCAATCAGTTAAGCGGTGGAGAAAAACAAAGGGTACTAATAGCCAGAGCTCTAGCACAGCAGCCTACTTTACTTCTCTTAGACGAACCCACCTCTCATCTGGACATTAATTACCAATGGGAACTATTAGAACTCTTAAAAGATTTGTGTGTCAAAAAATCCTTGACTATATTGGTGGTCCTTCATGATATTAATTTAGCGTCCATGTTCTGCAATAAAGTAATTCTTTTAAAAGATCATAGGATATTTCAAATGGGATACTTAAATGAAGTTATAACAGAGCAGAATATAAAAGAAGTTTTTAACATGAATGTTCGTGTAGAGTATCCAGATGACAGAAAACGGCCTGTTATTATTTTTTTAAATTTAGCTGCTGAAGACCCTGAACCTAGACCTTTTGAAAGACTCCACGTCATATGTGGCGGTGGAGAAGGTGAAAAATTATTATATTATTTGAGTCAGAGAGGGTATAAAGTTTCTACTGGAGTTTTAAATAAAGGGGACACAGATTGGAAAGTGGCAAGACTTTTAGGTTTTACCATTGTGGAAGAAGTACCCTTTTCTCCTATTACTGAGGAAAAGGTTATGGAAAACACTGCCTACATAAAAGAGTCAGATGCAATTATTATAGCTAATATCCCCTTTGGTTTCGGGAATTTAAAAAATCTTGTTTGTATAGAGCAACTAGCCGCTGAAAAAACAATTTTTATATTAGAAGAAAAAGACATTGAAAGCAGAGATTATACTAATGGAAAAGCTGCCGAAATATATAATAAAATCAAGTCAAGGGCAACAGTGCTCACTTCAATGGAGGAGTTAAAAAAGATAATATGATATTGGAGGGGCAACATATGGTCAAGGTTAAACTTGGGGATGATATAGTTCACAGCAAAATAAGGTTTAAGGTGAGGTTTGATTTTAAGGGGGAGTATAAACCGGGAAGGTTTTTGTTTGGGGGAAAGCCCATTGAACAAGTTGCTCAAGAAGTGCGGGATGAACAATTGGCCTTGCTGAAAAATATACCCGTCCAGGGTATTTCCTTTATAGACTGCGATGTTTCGCAAGACCCGTATGTGGTTCACGATGAAACTTTAGATGAAAAAGTGGCATATGCTCCTTGCGAGATAACCATGCATGCAGATTCAATAGAAGATATGATTCGCTTTGTTATGAGAGAAGAATTTCGGAAACTGGAAATCTTGGAACCACCGCAAATGCTTATAACAAGTAAGGATTTAGAGAGAATATTATTTAGAATGAATGAAGAATTTAAAAATCAACTTCTACTTTTGTTACGAAAAATAAAACGGTAATGGGATGATGAAATGAATAAGGTTGCAGTTGTAGGCGGTGGTGCGGCGGGCCTCATGGCGGCTTACCATGCTGCTTTGAAGGGCGCCAAAGTATATCTTTTTGAGAGAAATCCCAATTTAGGAAGAAAGATACTAATTTCAGGAAAAGGCCGGTGTAATTTAACTAACATAAAGGATTTACACGATTTTATTGCCAATTACCCAGGTAACGGCAAATTTCTCTTTAGTTCCCTTATGGCCTTTTCTAACAAAGATCTAATAGCTTTTTTTGAAAGCCTTGGAGTAAAAACAAAAGTGGAGCGAGGCGGTAGAGTTTTTCCCCAATCAGATAGATCTATTGATGTGGTAAATGCACTAGGAAAAGGGCTGGAGAATTTAGGTGTCACTATCATGCACAAAAGTCGTGTAAGGGGCTTGCTTATAGAGGAAAATCAAGTCAAGGGCATCGTGTTTGGCGACACCTTACAAGAGTTTCACTGTGACAAAGTTATTGTTGCGACCGGAGGTCTTTCATACCCTTCCACCGGATCTACTGGAGATGGATATGAGCTTGCAAAGCAGGCAGGTCACACTATTGTAACTCTTAAACCAGCACTGGTCCCTTTACTTACTCAAGAACATTGGGTAAAGAACCTTCAGGGTCTCACACTGAAAAATGTTGAGGCAACAATGTATGTGAAGGAAAAGAAAATAGCTTCAGAATTTGGTGAAATGTTGTTTACCCATTATGGAATATCAGGGCCTATAATATTAACTTTGAGCAGGTATGCGGTAGACCACATCAAACACAGGCCAGTTGTTTCAATAAATCTCAAGCCAGCTTTAACAGAGGAGCAACTTGAACAACGATTACTTAGAGATTTTGATTTATATAAAAATAAAATGTTTAAAAACTCATTAAATGATTTATTGCCTAAAAAGATGATACCTGTTTTTGTTAGATATACAGAAATAGATCCGGAAAAAAAGGTAAATCAAATTACTCGCACTGAAAGGAAAAAGATACTAGACTCGTTGAGAAGTTTTTGCGTAACCATAACCGGATGTAGAGAAAAGGAAGCTATAGTCACTCGCGGAGGAGTTTCCATAAAAGAAATCAATCCTAAAACCATGGAATCAAAGATAATTAAAGGATTATATTTTGCCGGTGAAGTTATAGATATTGATGGAGTAACCGGAGGTTATAACTTGCAAGCAGCCTTTTCTACAGGCTTTGTTGCTGGATGTAACTCCGCTTTAAAATAAATGAGGAGAGATTCCCTTGAATTTTAATATTGCCATTGATGGTCCTGCAGGTGCAGGCAAAAGCACCGTTGCTAAAATAGTTGCCGAAACACTAAATATGACCTATATTGATACTGGAGCTATGTATCGGGCTATTACATTACTGTCAATCCGTCATGATAAAAGTGACATTGATGACATTATTGAACTTGTAAAAAAAGCACAAATTAAAATTAAGGATGGAAAAATATTTATAGACCATGAAGATGTGTCTGAGGCTATAAGAAGCATTGAAGTAACCAATAAAGTTTCAACAATAGCCAAGATACCTGAAATTAGGCATGTGATGATACGACTTCAGCGAGATATGGCGAAAAACAAAGGTGTTGTGATGGATGGCAGAGATATTGGAACTACCGTTTTGCCTGATGCAGAATACAAGTTCTTTTTAACTGCAGATATAAAAGAAAGGGCTATTCGAAGATACAGAGAAATGATAAAAAAAGGGCAAAGAGTTACTTTAGAACAAGTTGAAAAAGATATAATGAATAGAGATTTGCAAGATGAAAAGCGTGATGTTTCACCTTTAAAAGCTGCTGAAGATGCTGTAATAATCGATACTACCAACAAAAACATACAGCAAGTAGTTGAAGAAATCTTAGATTGGATAAAAAGGGGGGAAAATGTTGTTTTATAGCTTTGCAAAATTTTTATGCAATATAGTTATACATATACTATTTAAAATCAGGGCAAAGGGCCTTGATGATTTTCCGGAAAACGGTGCTGTAATTGTTTATTCAAACCATAAAAGCATGTGGGACCCGGTAATCATCGGTTGCCTATTGAAAAGACCGATTTACTTTATGGCAAAGGAAGAGTTGTTTTCATATCCCGTTTTTAGCTTTATTATTAAAAATTTAAATGCTTTTCCAGTAAAGAGAGGCAAACCTGATAGAAATGCCATAAGAAGAGCTCTTGAAGTATTAAATGAAAAACAAGTTTTAGGCATCTTTCCCGAGGGTACCAGAAGCAAAGATGGCGCACTGCTGGAACCAGAACCGGGAGTAGCCCTTTTAGCAGCCAAGAGCAATGATGTAGCTTTGGTACCTGTGGGGATAAGTGGCAATTATAAACTATTTTCAAAGCTTGATGTAAACTTTGGCAAACCTATAAAATTTGATGATTATCGTCAAAGTGAGAAGTTGACATCCCGTGAATTAAAAGAGATTAGTGTTGCTCTTTTTGCTGAAGTGGCAAAATTAATGTCATCATAATTTTAATAAAAAGCAGGAATTATTGTTCCCTTTATCGAATCAAATCTAAGGTATTAATGTATTAGAATCAATTGCTTTTATATGCTAATAATAATTTAGTAGGAAGTGAAATTTTTGAAGTTAATTATTGCCGATCACGCAGGATTTTGTTTTGGCGTAAATCAAGCCATAAAAACAATTGAAAGTTTAATTGAAAAAAAGCAAAAGGCCTTTACACTAGGCCCAATTATTCACAACCCTCAAGAAGTTGAAAGACTAAAACATTTGGGAATTACAGCTGCAGACCTTTGCGATATAAAAAATGGCAGTGTGATAATTAGAACTCATGGTGTTGGTCAAAAAGTAATAAAACAACTAGAATCGCGGGGATTAAACATCATTGACTGTACATGCCCCTTTGTGAAAAGGGTTCATAAGTCAGTGGCAGATATTTCCAATAAAGGATACCTTACTATTATAATAGGTGATCATAATCATCCTGAAGTTGAAGGGATAAAGGGCTGGTGCAACGGTGAAGTAAAGGTAATAGAAAATGTGGAAGAAGCAAAAAACTTTTATACAAATAAAAAAGTGGGTGTAGTTGTTCAGACCACACAAACTGAAGAAAATGTAAAAAAAATTATGGATATATTGACATCAAAACTTGATATTGCTGTGTTTCACAACACCAGATGTGAAGCAACTTTGAATCGGCAAAATGCTGCTGCCCAGGTGGCAGCTAATGTTGATATAATGCTTGTAATTGGAGGGAAAAACAGCTCCAATACTAAAAAATTAGTTAAAGTTTGTCAGAATGTAGGGGCAAAAGTTTACCATATAGAAACAGCTGCAGAATTAAAAAAAGATTGGTTCAAGCCTACAGATAAAGTTGGTATAACCGCCGGAGCTTCTACACCTGACTGGATAATAAAGGAGGTTATTTCTAAGATGAATGAACTTAACAAAGACTACAAAGAAACAGCAATGAACGAGGAAGAAGGTGAAATAATTTACGAAGATACTTTTGCTGATCTAAAAGAAGATACTATCGTCGAAGGGACTGTAGTAAAAGTTGACGACAGTGAAGTTCTGGTAAATATCGGATATAAATCCGATGGTATTATACCAATTAATGAACTTTCTAATGTAGCCTTTGAATCTCCCAAAGATGTTGTTAAAGTGGGAGATAAGATACAAGTGTATATTGTGAGATTAGAAGATAAAGACGGCAATGTAATTTTATCAAAGAAAAGGGCCGATGCCATAAATGCATGGAATTTTATTGAAGAAGCATATAATAACCAAAATGAAATAGAAGCAGTAGTAACAGAAGTTGTCAAAGGTGGTGTTTTGGCAAATATAAACGGTGTTAAAGGATTTATTCCTGCTTCACATCTGGATATAAAATATGTTCCAGATTTAAATGTATTCGTAGGGCAGAACCTAAAATTACAGGTAATTGAGTTTGACAGAAAAAAGAATCGCATAGTTTTGTCTCGCAAAACTGTCCTTGAAAAGGAAAAAGAAAAATTAAGGGAAAAAACCTGGGCCTCTATTGAAGAAGGACAAATTATCAAAGGTGTTGTAAAGAGACTGACAGATTTTGGAGCCTTTGTAGATATAGGTGGCGTAGATGGGCTCATACACATTTCTGATCTAGCATGGCATAAGATTAACCATCCTTCTGAAGTTGTAACTGAAGAACAAGAAGTAAAAGTACAGGTATTGAAGGTAGATAAAGAGCGGGGCCGCATATCCCTAGGCTTAAAGCAAGCCTTGCCAAATCCCTGGGATGAAGTAGAGAAAAAATATAAAGTAGGCTCTGTTATTGATGGTAAAATTGTAAAGTTAGTAAGCTTTGGTGCATTCGTGGAAGTAGAACCTGGTGTGGAAGGCCTTGTCCACATTTCCCAGATTTCTAAAGACCACGTGGCAAATCCCGAAGATGTTTTAGAAGTAGGGCAAATGGTAAAAGTAAAGATAATGGATATCAATGCAAAAGAAAAGAGAATGAGCCTTAGCATCAAAGAAGCTGAAGCTGAAGTGGAAAATAAACAAGTCTATGAAATGCCTAATGAGAGCAATGGCATAACTATCGGCGAGATGGTTGGAGATTTATTTAATAAAAAATAACTTTTGCAAATGTAAAGATTTGGGGCAAACTGCCCCAAATTTTGTTTCTAGGGAGGCAAATCAATGAGAGAAAACAGGATTTTAAGAAAAAGAGAACATATAAAATACAGTTTATCATTAGAAAAAAAGTTAAAAAGAGATGTATTTAAGGATATTATTTTAGTACACAACTGTTTATCTGAAGTAAATTTAAAAGAAATAGATATCTCTACCAAATTACAAGGCATAAAGCTTATAAGTCCAATAATAATAAATGCTATGACAGGTGGAATGCAGGAGGGTGAGAAGATAAACGGCCAGCTTGCCATAATAGCAAAGAAATTAAATTTGGCTATGGCCGTAGGATCACAAAAAATAGCCCTTGAAAATAAAGATAGCATAAGAAGCTTTAAAATAGTGAGAGAATTAAACCCTGATGGTATCATCTTAGCAAATTTAGGTGCTGATGCTTCAGTGGAAGAAGCACAAAAGGCTATAGATATGATAAAGGCAGATGCACTCCAATTACATCTAAATGTCCCTCAAGAAATAGTAATGAAAGAAGGACGAAGAAACTTTAAAGGTACTGTTGACAATATTGCTGAAATTATAAAAAATGTAAATGTCCCTGTTATAGTTAAAGAGGTAGGCTTTGGTATGGCTGGAGAGGAGGCAATTACCCTTGTTGAAAAAGGAGTAAAAATAATTGATGTGGGAGGAAAAGGAGGAACAGACTTTATTGCCATTGAGAGTTTGAGACGAAAATCTAAGGCATTTAAAGGGTTTCAAGAGTGGGGCATACCTACCCCTGCAAGCCTAATAGAAGTAGTAAAAGCTGTAGGAGATAATGCTGATGTTATAGCTTCTGGTGGGTTAAAAAATGGTTTTGATGCTGCAAAATCTTTGGCATTAGGTGCAAAAGCAGTTGCTTATGCGGGATATTTTTTGCATATTTTACTTAATAAAGGGCCTTCAAGGCTTGAAAAACATATATTACAAATAGAAAAACAAATAAAATATATTATGGCAATGACTGGTGCAAAAAACATTTCTGAACTTCAAAAGCGTCCTGTAATTATTAAAGGACAGACATACCATTGGCTGAAAAACCGAGGAATATCTATATAAAATGAGATAAACTCACCTCTTATGAGATAAGTAAAGTTTTTTGATTTTCTATTGACAAACCACAATAATCTGCTACAATTTAATTTGATTGAAAAAAAACAATAGCAAAAGTAAGGGGGTATTGATGGACAAATGAAAAACTTAGGCCGTCATATATTAGCGGAAGTTTATGATTGCGATCCAAACATTTTAAATGACAGAGAACTAATCGAAGAAATCTTAGTCAAAGCAGCTTTAGAAGCAGGAGCTGAAGTAAGAGAGGTTGCGTTTCACAAATTTAGTCCTCAAGGAGTAAGTGGAGTAGTAGTTATATCTGAATCGCACCTCGCCATCCATACCTGGCCTGAACTGGGATATGCCGCCGTTGATGTTTTCACTTGCGGCGACAGAGTAAACCCATGGGATGCCTGTAATTACATTTCAGATGGGCTTCGCTCAAAACACATGGACGCAACGGAAGTTAAAAGAGGTATTTTTGATGAGCCTGTAAAGGTGATAAATTTTTAAAGGCAGGAGATATTTTGAGTAGTAAGAAGTTCTATGATTTTGATTACGTCTAGCAGAAAAAATGCGTGAACAAAAGTCGCGCATTTTTCTGCTTTTATAGTATAAAACTTAAAAATATGGTTATATTATATTAATGAAGACCCCCTTTACATTTTAGCCCCCATGATACATTAATTTTTAATGTATCATGGATTTTTTTGTCCACTTTAGCTATAATTATATTCAACACAAGTTAGGGGGTCATAAATTGGATTATAATGCTTTTACCGTTGAAATAAACAAAATTTGCAATATAGATCTATCAAGTTATAAGGAAAAACAAATGAAGAGGCGAATTGATTCCCTCATAAGGAGAAACGGTCACAATAGTTATGACACCTACTTAGAACTTTTAAAAAAGAGCAAATATCATTTAGAGGAGTTCTTAAACTATATTACAATAAATGTCTCGGAATTCTTTCGCAATCCTGTTCAATGGCAGGTATTAGAACAGGAAATCATACCTGAACTGTTAAAATACAAAAACAGATTGAAAATTTGGAGCTCCGCATGTTCTACAGGGGAAGAACCCTATTCTGTAGCCATGCTGCTGAGTAAAATGAACCTTAAAGACAAGGCTAAAATTATTGCCAGTGATATAGATAAAAATGCCTTAAAGAAAGCAAAAGAAGGGATGTACACATCAAAAGAATTAACAAATATACCTGAAAATATGATAAAAATATATTTTAATATATCAAATGATGATATGTATGTTATAAAAGATGAAATAAAGAAAATGGTGGAATTTAAGACCTTAAATTTGCTAGAAGATCCATATCCCAGTGAATGCGACTTGATACTTTGTAGAAATGTCATGATATATTTTACAGAAGAAGCAAAAGAAAAGCTGTACCGAAAGTTTTACAATGCTCTTTCTGATAGAGGGATCTTTTTTGTGGGAAGCACTGAACAAATAATAATGCCCCATAAATATGGTTTTATAAATCATAAAAACTTTTTTTATCAGAAAATAATTGACAGTGATGAAAGTTTACCAAAACATGGTGGATTTAATTTCCCGGGACATAGCAAAATTCGATAAACCTTACATTTTACGCTACTTGTGTTGACTCTTTTCGAAATATGCGGTTTTATTGATATAAGAAACGCAAAAAAAACAGGCTTTTTAAGCCTGTTTTTTTAATATAATTATTATCACATGTTCATAAGCAATTAAAAACCCTCAAGCGGGAGGGCTAAACTTTCATTGGTGGGCCATCGGGGACTCGAACCCAGGACACCCTGATTAAGAGTCAGGTGCTCTACCAACTGAGCTAATGGCCCATGTTCATTGGTGGAGAGGGGTGGATTCGAACCACCGAAGGCACTGCCAGCAGATTTACAGTCTGCCCCCTTTGGCCAGCTCGGGAACCTCTCCACATATTTTTGGAGCCGACGATGGGACTCGAACCCGCGACCTGCTGATTACAAATCAGCTGCTCTACCAGCTGAGCTACGTCGGCATATTTGGTGGGCCCACTAGGACTCGAACCTAGGACCGGCCGGTTATGAGCCGGCTGCTCTAACCAACTGAGCTATGGGCCCAAACGCAGTTTCTAGTATACAACAAAATAATTTTTTCGTCAAGCCCTTATGACTATTTTTTCTTCATAATAATGAAATGGTATAATATAGTTGTTTTGTAGGAGTTTTATATAGAAGGAAACCAGTTGAGTGTGTAGAAATATAACGTTTAGATAGAGGGGAGGATAATTTTGGATTTAAAAGAAACTTTAACTGAACTTATTAAACCCACAATGGTTTCGGGAAGTGAGTTAGAAAATAACAATTATATAAAGGAGGCTTTTTTAAATTATTGCGATAGTGTTAAATGTGATAAGTTAGGAAATATTATTGGATTAAAGAAAGGCCAGTCTTCTGAGTGTAAAATAATGCTGGCAGCTCATATGGATGAAATAGGTTTGATGGTGAAACACATTGATGATAAAGGATTTATTCAATTTACTCCTATTGGAGGAGTAGACCAGCGAATTTTACCAGCTCAAGAGGTTGTCATACATGGCAGCAAAAAAGTATACGGCATAATAGGGAATAAGCCGCCCCATATTCAAGGACAAAAAGAGCGGAATAAAGTAATTAAAGTTGATGATATGTTCATAGATACTGGTTACAGCGCTGAAGAAATAAAAAATTACGTTAGCATTGGTGACTTTATAACTTTTAAGAGAAAACCCGTTGAATTGTTAAATGGCCGTTTTTCATCGAATGCTTTAGATGACAGGGCAGGTATTGCTGTGATATTGTCTACATTAAATTACTTAACGAAAATTCATCATGATATAGATGTATATGCAGTAGCTACTGTTCAGGAAGAAGTCGGGTTAAGAGGTGCCATAGTCAGTACCTACGGGATTTCACCGGACATCGGTATTGCTATAGATGTATGCCACGGAGAGACACCAAGTGTGCCGGCATATGAAACACAGAAGCTGGGCTCTGGTCCTGTCATATCGTTGGGTCCTAATATTCATCCAAAACTCTATGAAAAGCTAAAACAGATTGCAGAAGAGTACAAAATACCTTATCAGTTAAATCCTGAACCAGCTTCTACCGGCACTGATGCCTGGGCTATGCAAATTACTAAACAGGGGGTCCCAACTGCAGTTATTTCAATACCTCTTAGATATATGCACACTACTGTAGAAACTTTAAGCCTGGACGATGTGAAAATGGCAAGCCGACTTATTGCACTTTTTATAGCGTCAATAGGTAAGGATTTCGTGGAGGGGTTAACATGCTTTTAAAGCAGCTTTGTAATGCATTTGGAGTTTCAGGAGCGGAAGGTGAAGTGAGAGATATATTGCGCCAAGAATTGAGTACTTTAGGAGAAACTAAAACCGATGCCTTGGGAAACCTTTTTGTTAAAAAGGGTGCCAATCATCGTCAGCCAACACTGATGTTATGTGCCCATATGGATGAAGTGGGCTTTATGATAAAACACATTGACAACAATGGTTTTCTAAAGTTCGACAAAATAGGCGGTATTGACGATAGGATTCTTGTTTCTAAAAACGTTGTCGTTGGCCCTAATAAGATCAAAGGGGTTATAGGGGCAAAAGCCATACACTTGCAGGAGCCAAAGGAAAGAGAAATTCCTTTAAAAACAAAGGATTTATATATTGACATAGGAGCAACGAGTAAAGAGGATGCAGAGAAACAAGTAAAAGTTGGCGATTATGCAACCTTTGATACAGAGTTTAGAACTATTAATAATATTGTTATAGGCAAAGCATTAGATGATCGAATAGGGTGTTATGTGATTTCTGAAATCCTGAAAAAATCTTATGATGTGCCTATAACAGCAGCCTTTACAGTCCAGGAAGAAATAGGTCTTCGCGGTTCGGCCGTAGCTGCCTATGCCGTAAATCCCGATTTTGCAATTGTGGTAGAAGCTACTTTTGCTTCCGATGTGCCTGACACAGAGGAAGAATCCTATTGCACAACTTTAGGGGAAGGGCCCGCAATTACTTTTATGGATATGACATATATTGCCCAAAAGAAATTAATAAACTGGGTTACAGATATAGCAAAACAGTACAGTATACCTTATCAGTTTAAAAGAACTACCTTTGGCGGAACTGACGGTGGCCGCATATATACAACTGGTGGAGGCATACCTACCATAATTATTTCTGTTCCATGTAGATATATTCACTCTCCAGTTGCAATGGGAAATCTTGAAGATATAAATAATGCCATTTCTTTAATAGATAAGATCATATTGCATATAAATGAAAGACCACATTAGTTTTGAAAAAATCATAAAGGAGAGCGGAGCATGAAAGAATTAATAAAAGAACTTACACAGGTATATGGTCCTTCCGGAAATGAGGAGGAAATTAGAAATAAAATAATCGAAGAGATAAAACCATATGCAGATTATATCACAGTTGATAACTTGGGAAATGTTATAGCCACAAAATCTGGTCCGGGAGCCAAATTAATGCTGGCAGCTCATATGGATGAAATAGGTGTGATTGTTACCAATGTAGATGAAAAAGGGTTTTTAAGATTTTCCAACATTGGAGGAGTAAGTCCTTTCACATTGATAGGGCAAAGAGTCACCTTCCCAAAGGGTGTTTCAGGTGTTTTTGGAATGGAAAAAATAGAGCAAATAAAGGATCTGAATCTAAGCAAAATGTTTATTGATATTGGGGCTGCATCAAAAGAAGAAGCTCTTGAAAAGGTAAACATCGGTGATATGGGAGTATATAATAGGCAATGCACTATCTTAGGGGACAACATTATATCCAATTCACTAGATGATAGAGTCGGATGCGCTATTTTAATAAAGGTTCTTAAAGAGCTGAAAGCTCCCAATTACAATATATTTATGGTTTTCACAGTTCAAGAAGAAGTGGGTTTGAGAGGGGCAAAGACTTCAGCTTATGAAGTTGAACCTGATTTAGCTATAGCTGTAGACGTAACGGCCACTGGAGATACTCCCAAAGCACATAAAATGGCTGTGGAGCTGGGAAAAGGCCCGGCAATAAAGGTCAAAGATAGCTCAATCTTGTGTCATCCAAAAGTTAAAGAAGCACTAATTAGTGCTGCAAAGAGAAAGGGTTTACCATATCAGCTGGAGGTTCTAGAAAGAGGTGGCACTGATGCAGGAGCAATCCATTTAAGCCGCTCAGGTGTTCCGACGGGAGTTTTATCAGTTCCCACCAGATATATTCACACTCCTGTGGAAATGGCAAATTTAAAGGATATTGACATGTGTGTAAAATTGCTTATTGAGTTAATCCAGGGCCGGCAATAATTTATAAAGTCTAAATTTACTTATGCACTTTATTTATATGCCTCTCATAATTTATCATCAAAGGCTTTTATAAGGGAGGCATATAAAAGTGAATATAAGCTGCCGGTATTTGATAAAATTTAAAAGTTATAGATCTCTGGGTTCTGTTGCAAATATCTACAAATGCGTCCTGGCAAATGCTCTTTTAACTATAAAGGATTTAAGACAGGACTGGGCTTGTAAAGGATGTGTTATTCCGCAGATCATGGACAATAAACCTTGTAAATACCTGGTGCCCCATAAGCATTTTACTATTCGCGGCTCAAGTCATACATGGTTTTCCTGTAAATTGTTAAATATAGTAATGGACTTACCGGCGGAGTTTTGTCATTCAAATTGTGCACTTTTTGAACAAAATCAGGAGGCTAATAAACATAAAGAATGAGAAAGAAAGGTGTGATCCTTTCTTTCTTTAATTATGGGAGACTTAATTTTCCTAAAACAGGAAGGAAAAAAAGGAAAAAAATAGAATTATATGTTAGGTGAAGAATGGGGGGGGAATCATTGTGACCAAAAAGGAAGCTTATGATATTTTAAAAAAACTTCATAAAATCAATTTACACCTTATTTGGACAAGTTTTTTGTTTTGGGCAGGGAAATATAATAGGGCTTTGGACTACATTAGTAAAGTATTTGATGAAAACAATACCATAGATATTTTATGTTGGAAGGGAGTATTGTGTTATTTTTTAAAGGACTATCATTCTGCCATATATTATTTGGATAAGGCAGAAAGAGTTAGTCCCAAAAACATGGAAGTAAAATACTTATTGGCTGAAATCTACTTTGAAACTGCCCAAATAAAAAAAGCTGAGATACGTTATAGGGCATTAATGGGAGATACTCA
Source organism: Bacillota bacterium (assembly GCA_023622055.1). Taxonomy (GTDB): domain Bacteria; phylum Bacillota; class Thermosediminibacteria; order Thermosediminibacterales; family Tepidanaerobacteraceae; genus DTU063. The sequence continues at coordinate 3,161 of JAMNZY010000233.1, read as the reverse complement.
ATACAAAAATTTAGGTTTGTATGGAATCGGCAGCTGCATGTTAAAAACAAATCGCCATGTTGAGGCATTGGGTTTTTTTGAAAAGGCTCTGTCTTTTGCAGATCAAGAACTTGCACCGAAAATACTAAATAAAAAAGGCTTGTGTTTAATGGGTCTTAATAAAACTGATGAAGCGCTAAAATGTTTTGAGGAGTGCGTAAGAATTGCACCTAGCGATTATTCTGTCCAATTAAATTTGGCCTTAGCTTTGGGGAAATTAGAAAAATATAAAGAAGCCGCTGCCATCTATAAAAATATTTTAAATAAAACACCTCATAATATCATAGTTATAAACAACTATGCATCTTGTCTGGCGGCTTGCAATGAATACGATGAAGCCTTGACATACTGCAATATAGGCTTAGATATAGATCCAAGCAATCCTGATTTGCTTATAAACAAAGGTTATTGCCTCTACAAGCTTGGTCACTATAATAATTCCTTAGAATGTCTAAAAGAAGCTGAAAAAATTGTAAAAGATGATATAATATTAACTAATAATAAAGCTTTATGTCTAATGGCCCTTGAAAGATTTGATGATGCTTTAAAACTTTTTGACATGCTACTTAAAGATAATCGTTCCGATGAACTGCTGTTTAACAAATCATATTGTCTAGTAAAAAAGGGCATGTATAGGGAAGCCTTGGCCTGTCTTTCTGAGATTAAAGATGAAAAGCTTAAGAACTTTGATTTTTATACCCTAAAAGGAATTTGTTTTGAACACCTTGGCAATCATGAGGCAGCAGTGGAAAATTACAACAAATCTTTAATTATCGCAGGATAGGAGTGTAGTATTTGTTGAATATTCTTATAACAAATGATGACGGAATTAATTCTGCCGGTTTAATTACACTGGCTCAAGCAATATCAAAAATTGCAAATGTCACTGTTGTTGCTCCAGACAGAGAGCGAAGTGCAACGGCTCATGCAATAACTATGCATAAACCCTTGAGGGTGGAAAAGTCGGATATTCCCGGTTGTAAGGCCTTAGGGTACAAGGTAAATGGAACTCCTTCAGACTGCGTAAAACTGGCACTGGAAGCTTTGCTTGACAGTGAACCGGATATGGTGCTATCTGGAATTAACCGTGGAGCCAATCTAGGAACTGATGTTATATATTCTGGAACTGTTTCAGCAGCAATAGAAGGGGCTCTTTCTGGTGTCCCTGCCATTGCATTGTCAGTGGCAGCTCGGGGAAATGTTGAATTTGACTATGCTGCAGAATTTGCAAAAAGATTGTGCCAACAAATATCCAAAAAAAACTTTCCTAAAGATACCCTTTTAAATGTCAACATACCATTCACAAAGCAGGAAAAAATAGCAGGTATAGCTGTAACTCACTTGGGCACTATAAGGTATAAAAATAGTTTTGAGCGGCGCACTGATCCACGGGGTAAGGTTTATTACTGGTTGGCCGGTGAAGCAATTGAAGATATCAATGACAAAGGGTCTGATGTCTGGGCTGTAAAAAATAATTTTATTTCCATAACGCCAATACTCCTTGATTTGACAAAATATGATATCATAGATACTATAAGAGAATGGAATTTAGAACTATAAAATAAAAAATTAGGAAGGTAAAAAAAATGGAAGCAGGTAAACTTGAATTAATTGCAAAAAAAGAAATAGCTTATAATGATGAGCTATACAAACTTATTGATTTCTTAAACAAAAACTTAAAAAACAAAAATGTTATTTTAGGTATCTCAAAAGAGAATGATAAAGCAATAATTTCAATTTACGAGACGTAAAAATTGCACCAAAGCGCTTCCCTCCACGTATATTAATAATGATATTTCAATTTTATTGGAGGGAAACGCATTATGAAAAAAGGAAGCATAATAAGGTATTTTCCTGGAAACAACACCCCTGAGGGATATTACTCTTTTTTTGATTATATTTTACCTTGGAAACAGGCCCAGAGAATAATTATTATTAAAGGCGGACCAGGTGTAGGCAAATCTACAATGATTCGAAAAATAACGAAAGAATTGGTTGAACGAGGTCTAGATATAGAATTGCTCCACTGTACTGCCGATAGCAATTCTTTAGATGGCTTGATAGTTAAGGATTATAATATAGCCTTACTTGATGGCACAGCGCCCCATATGATTGATCCCAAATTTCCCGGCTGTGTTGATGAAATAGTCAATTTTGGAGAATATTGGAATGAAGCAGGCCTTAAAAAACAAAAAGATCATATTTTTCGTTTGCAAGCAAGGGTGAAACATCTATACAAAAGAGTGTACAACTATTTAAAGGCATCTAAGATTATTTTTAATAATCTTGAACAGACATATGGCAGTCTTGTAAATCGCCGGTTGGTTGAGGCTAAAGCTGATGAAATAATATGCAGTGTCTTTGATGGAGTAGAACGAAGGGATAAAGTTTCTTTTCAAAGGCGTATGTTTGCTAGTGGAATAACCCCAGAAGGTTCTATTAACTTTCTAGACGAACTCTTTAGTAATGTAGGTAAGCGTTATATATTAACTGGAAATCCCGGCACGGGCAAATCCTTTATATTAAAAAAGATTGTAGACCATGCAGCCAGCAAGGGTCTAGATATGGATGTATTTTATTGCCCGATGAATACGGAAAAAATTGAGCATATCATTATAAAAGAATTAGATATTGGATTTGTCACTTCCATTAAGCCTCATATACTATCAAAAACCAAGGAAAATGATGAATTCCTAGATATGAATTCATTTTTAGAGATTTCTAAACTAGGACACGTAGAGGAAGAAATTAATCAAGATTATTCTCTGGCATGGAGTTTATTTGATAAAGCTGTAGAAACTTTGGTGGAAGTTAAGAAAACTCGCGATGACCTAGAAGGGATTTATTCATCTAATATGAACTTTGAAGTCACAAGCAAAGTTGCCGAAAAGCTACTTGATAAGATATTATCGTATATATAGCTACTGTATATTGGGCTTCTTAACAGCCAAGTCTGGGGGTTTTGGCCCCATTTTTTTATTTTTTTATTTATATTAGCAGGAAATTTAATTTTTTTGGAGAATATAAGGAAAAATACTTTTATGGCAATAGTTACAGGAGGTTATAACAATGATCATTTCACAAAAAGCGCAAATTATCAGTCCATCTCCAACCTTAGCAGT
>JAMNZY010000218.1 GCA_023622055.1 Bacillota bacterium | reverse complement strand
TACAGGATACTTTTCATACCCTAATGTGGCAGAAGACAACACTGCTGTACTTATGTCATCATATCTTGAAAATGTAATTAGTTCTTATGAAACCACAGTAGAAAATATAAGTTTAGAGTCTATTTATCCTTTAGAAGATACTGATTACAGTGCGCCTGAGCCTGGAGTTGTTTCAGACAATACAAAGGAGAAGTTAAAGGAACATTTCAAAAGCCGGCCTTTTAGCACAACTGCTTTTAATATGTACGGGGAATGTCCTTACAAGTTTTTCTTGGCAAGGGTATTGAATCTTTCTCCTCCGGACGAAGAAGGCGAATACACAGCAATCTCCAAAGGAACTGTTTTACACAAAGTGCTAGAAATATTTTTCAAAAATCACAGAGGAGGTCTTAAAGGGGAAAAAATAGATGAGTATACTGAAGAAATACAAAGTCTTATTGACGAGAACATGGAAAGCATGAACTTAAAGGAAAATTTTTCACATCCCTTATTATTTGAAATAGAGAAGAAAGAACTAGCAGAAAGCGTCATTAAATATATAACTTCCTATATAAAACAAGCTGGGAATTTCAAACCTGTTTATTTTGAAATGGGTTTTGGATTTAATAAAGATTTTTCTTTTGAATTTGCTCCGGATATTTTATTTTCTGGGAAAATTGATAGAATTGATGAAGACTCAAAGGGCAGATTAGTCGTTTTCGACTATAAATCAGGCTCTACGCCTGATATAAAGCAGATAGAAGAAGGCACAAATCTTCAAATGCCCCTGTACATTATGGCATGTGAAGAGCTGCTAAAAAAACCTGTAGTGGGGGGAGCATTTATTTCCCTTAAAAAAGGCGATGTGGATAATATTCTGGTGAGGGACAGAGACTTGCCTTTTGTGTCCAAACGACGGAAAAAGGGGATTTTAAGTCAGACAGAATGGGATGAGCTGATGGCAACTGTGAAAAGCACCATTAGACAGTATGCAGACAGTATAAGAGATGCTGAATTTCCTTTAGAACCTAAAAAATGTCCCAAAACAGAACGGTTTGGCAGTTTTTGCGACTTTACCGCAATCTGCCCTTGGGAGGGAGCTGAGGAATGAAGTATACACCAGAGCAGCAAAAGGCCATTGAAACAGTTGACAAGAATCTGGTTGTCACTGCTGGAGCCGGGGCAGGGAAAACCAGAGTCTTAGTTGCCCGGATTCTTTATATCTTAAGACAAGGCCTAGCTGATATAGATGAGATAGTGGCGATTACATATACAAATAAGGCGGCTTTGGAGATAAGGGAAAGACTTTTCAAAGAAATGCGTAAGGATAAAGATGATAGTGTGCTTTCAAAAAACCTGAGAAAATTAGGTATTGCGTACATAGGCACAATTCACAGCTTTTGCTTTAGGCTCCTAAAGGAAAACCCTGTGGAAGGGGAAATTGATCCTGATGTAAAAATCCTTGAAGAATACCGGGCAAATGCATGGCTAAAGGACAGCATAGAAGAAACAGTCCTGAGCTGCCTAGAAAACGAAATGGTGTTCCAACTAACTGCTGAAATGGGTTTTTCCAAATTAGTCAGGGAACTTTTTAGCACCATGAAAGCCATGCAAAATCAAGGTGTGGTCCCTTCTATTATTGAAAAAATGGCAGCAAGCGATGAAGAAAAAACTATTGCAATTCTCATTTGCCAAGCTTTTAAAAGATATCAACATAAAAAAGAAGAACAACTTTTTTTAGACTATGAAGATATTTTGCAAAAGACCTATTCTATGCTGGAAAAAAATCGTGAAATCCTTCAAGATTACCGAGAAAAATTTAAATTTATCATGGTTGATGAATATCAAGATTTAAACTTTATCCAAGACAGGATTTTGCGCCTTTTAGGTGAAGGCACAAATCTTTTTGTGGTAGGTGACAAAAAACAATCCATATTTGGATTTCGCGGAGCAAGGGTGGAGCTTTTTGAAAAGCTCAAAGCAGATTTGGAAAGCCGCGGCCAAGCAATAGTTTTAAAGGATAACTTTCGAAGTGATGAATCCATAATAGAATTTGTAAATTCCAGTTTTGAGAATCTCATGGAAGGCTATGAACCCATTTTGGCCAATAGATGCAAAAACTTAGGTCAAAAAAATATTTGCTTTATTACACCAGAGAGCGGCGGCAAAATGGATGAGAGAAGGGAACTTGAAGGAGAATTTATCGCCAGGAAAATCTTACAGATGATGACAAATGATAGCTTTAAAATTTTTGATAAAGAGAGGGAAAAGTACCGTAAACCCCAGTTTCGCGATTTTGCTGTGCTTCTTAGGAGAAGAACTCATATTAAACACTACATAAGAGCTTTTAAGAAATACAGTATTCCTTTTCATGTAGCCGACACAGGAAGCCTTATGGAAAGTCTTGGGGTGAAAAATCTACTCTATGCTCTAAATACCATTGTATTTCAAGACAATATTAATTTGTATGGAACCCTTTCATATCTATTAAATATAAGCGATAACTGCCTTGCAGAATATGTGCTGAGGGGCAACGAGCTGTCATCAGGGCTAAAAGAAGATGCAGAGTTCACAGGTGTTTCGGAAAAACTGGTGAAAGCCTTTCAATTAATCCGTAGCTGGTGTAAAATAAAAGACAAGGTTACACTTAGAGAACTTGCAGAAACAATTTTAGAAGATACCGGGCTTTTGTCCTCCTTGGCCAAAATTGATCTACTTGAGATTGAAAGCTTAAATAAGTTTTTGGATTTGTGCTGGCATTATGACCAGCAGGGCTATACCCTAAAGGAATTTTTAGAAGAGCTTGCTGATTTTGGAGATGAGCAGCAGGAGGCAACGGATGTTTCTGAGGAAGAGGATGTAGTAAAATTTATTACCATCCACTCATCGAAGGGTTTAGAGTTCCCCATAGTTTTCTTAGCAGACAGTGGTCAAAATATCTCCTTCACTTCATCAGAAATCCTCTTTGATCCTGAAAAAGGATTTGCCTTAAAAAAGGATAAAGACAAATGGGAAAGAATAAAAGAGCATTTAGAGGAAAAGGAAATGGAAGAGGCCAAGAGGCTCCTTTATGTGGCCCTTACCCGAGCTAGAGACTATCTTGTGATTTCAGGAGAGCTGGCCTCTGAAAGAAAAGAAAGTTTCTTGAAGTGGCTCTATAAAGAATCAACTCTTATACAGGAGATGCCTATAGATGTAGTTGTTGAGCTTCCAGAATTGACAGTACAAGAGGTTAAATTGCCAAGTCTTGAAGAAACAGAACCTGCTTGTGCAAAAGTTTTAGTCAAACCTGGCCAGATTCCAGTGCTTACAAGATACTCAGTAACATCTTTGGGAGAATTTGCAAGATGTCCTAGAAGATATTACTTGAGCAATGTTATAGGCATACCAGAGGGGATTTTTTACAAAAAAGAAGGCACCTTGCCAGGGCTTTCTGCCATGGAAAGAGGCACAATTGTTCATGAACTTATAGAAAAAATCCATAAGGATAAGATCAAAGAAAGAGATCCTAGAAAACTATTGTCAAACCTGGAATATTCCTTGGGATTTGAAGATGCGTCAATTATAGAAAAGTGTCTTTACAATTATATGGCAAGTGACATTCATAGTATAGAAGGAGAAGTTTTTTCTGAAATTCCTTTTTCATATTTCATCAATGGCCGGTGGCTTTTAACCGGAAAAGCAGACCTTTTGATTTTTGAAGATGATGGAATTACCATTGTGGACTTTAAAACAAATACCAAAATCCATGCAAACCTACTTGAAATCTACCGTTTGCAGGTGTTAACATATGCATTGGCAATTTCAGAAATTTATGGTGCAAAACCTAAAAGGGCCATTATAGCGTCTCTCTTTGAAGGGAGATTTACTCAGGTGGACATATCTGAATCTATGCTTAAAGAGTGCAAAAATCAAATTATGAATATCATTAAAAGAATTGAAAAGGGTGCTTTTACTGATAAGGCAGCACAACTGGAAACTTGTAATTTTTGTGTATATAAAAGCCTTTTATGTAAATTACTATAGTAAAGAAGGTGGTAAGAGAGTTTATAGATAATAAAGTAGATAAAATAGGGAAACATATCATCAGGTTCCATATAAAAAAAGCGCACATCTTTATATAATAAAGTAGCACAATTCAATAGAAATAATTAATAGCATAACACAATTACGGATAAGATATATTGTGTTTCAAAAAATATTGTGGTATAATCACTATTAAATCATTTTGGAGGTAGTAGATATGGAGCTATTTTTGACTATCGTTTATCTATTGATCTGCATAGGCCTTATTGTTTCAGTATTGTTGCAATCCGGGAAATCAGCTGGCTTGGGAAGCATTGCCGGTGGAGCTGAAACGTTTTTTGGCAAAAAAGGCGTAGATGACAAGTTGGCAACCATTACAAAGGTTTTTGCCATGTCTTTCCTGGCTATGTCTATAGTATTGATAGTGTTTTTGCGCTAGATATTTAAGTTGGAGGGAACTTTAAATGGAAAACCTGGTGATATGGGCTCCCATCATGGGAATTTTTGCCTTAGCTTTTGCTTTTGTATTAGCAGTTAGGATAAACAACAGTCCTGCAGGTGATAAGAAGATGCAGGAAATATCCAATGCTATACATGAAGGAGCTATGGCTTTTCTTTTTCGTGAGTATCAAATCTTATTGATTTTTGTTATTATCATGTTTGCCCTTATAGGCTTTTTTATTAACTGGCCAACAGCTATCAGCTACATATTCGGAAGCATCGCTTCTGTTTTGGCCGGTTTCATAGGCATGAATGTGGCTACGAGGGCAAATGTAAGGACAGCCCATGCAGCTCAAGAAAGCCAAAACAAAGCTCTCAGCATCGCCTTTTCAGGCGGGGCAGTTATGGGAATGTCCGTAGTGGGTCTTGGCCTTTTAGGCCTTGGAATCCTGTATTATTTATTTGGCAATCCTCAAGATGTTAAAAGTTTTGATGTAATAAATGGCTTCGCCTTGGGGGCCAGCTCTATAGCTCTTTTTGCAAGAGTTGGCGGAGGCATATATACCAAAGCTGCGGACGTAGGTGCAGACTTGGTTGGCAAAGTGGAAGCAGGGATACCGGAAGATGATCCGAGAAATCCGGCGGTTATTGCCGACAATGTAGGTGATAATGTAGGCGATGTGGCCGGTATGGGTGCTGACCTTTTTGAATCATATGTAGGGTCTATTGTATCTGGTATGGCCATTGGAGCAGTGGCTGTTTCATCTACAACAGGTCAGCCCTTTGGCATAAAAGGAGTTGTCTTTCCTCTATTGATAGCAGCTGCAGGTATTTTAAGCTCTATTATCGGCACATTTTTTGTAAACGCTGCAGAAGGAAAAGACCCCCAAAAAGCTCTTAGCAATGGGACTTTTATCAGCGGAGCACTTACAATAGTTGCTACCTATTTTCTCAGCAAGTTTATTTTAGGTGAAACGGCTGAGTTTTTCGCTACGACATCAGGTATTCTTGTGGGAACAATTATCGGGATAGTGACTGAATATTATACCTCTGAAGAGCGGGCTCCGGTAATAGGAGTTGCCCAGTCTTCTCAAACTGGAGCTGCAACTAACATAATCTCCGGCTGCTGCAATACTTATATCATATAAATTTTCGGGTTTATATGGCATAGCTCTTGCTGCTATAGGAATGCTTTCAACGACGGGCATGACAGTAGCAGTAGATGCATATGGCCCCATTGCAGATAATGCCGGCGGCATTGCGGAAATGGCAGAACTACCCCCTGAAGTTCGTGAAATCACCGATAAACTAGACTCTGTGGGAAATACCACTGCTGCTATAGGAAAAGGATTTGCTATAGGATCTGCAGCCCTTACGGCATTGGCGTTATTTTCTGCCTATACAACTGCCGCAGGTTTGACTGAAGGCATAAATATACTTAAAGCCGATGTCATCGTGGGCCTTTTCATAGGAGGTATGCTGCCATATCTTTTCTCTGCGATGACCATGGAGGCAGTTGGCAAGGCTGCCTTTAAAATGATAGAAGAGGTTAGAAGGCAGTTTAAAGAAATTCCAGGTATCATGGAAGAAAAGGCAAAGCCAGATTATGCTAGATGCGTAGATATCAGCACTGCAGCAGCACTAAAAGAGATGATAATTCCAGGTCTGATGGCAGTTGTGGTGCCCCTAGGAGTAGGCATTTTATTTGGCCCTGAAGCCCTAGGGGGAGTCCTAGCAGGTGCTTTAGTCACTGGAGTTATGGTGGCCATTCAAATGTCTAATTCTGGAGGAGCCTGGGACAATGCCAAAAAGTTCATAGAGTCAGGCCATTTTGGCGGTAAAGGTACTACTGCTCATGCAGCGGCGGTAGTGGGAGATACTGTAGGAGATCCCTTTAAGGATACATCAGGTCCTTCCTTGAATATTTTGATAAAATTGATGACAATTGTAGCTCTGGTCTTTACTCCATTGTTTATCTAAATTTTGAACTTGACATATTCAGTGAGTTATTGTAAACTTTAAATAATAAGAAAATTAAATAGACAAATGCCTCACTTTTCACAAGTGGGGTAGAGGCGCAATGCTTAACTATCCTTAGTGTAGCTTGAGAGCGAAGCAATGACACTTTGGAGAAGGAAGCGTTGCCGAAGCAAATATTATCCTCTCGTAATATTTGCTGGGCCTGCGGTTAATAGCTGTAGGACTGTCTCAATAAACTGTCCCGGTTTATTGAGTTGCGCTATCTCCAATTGGGAAAAGTCGAGGAATTTGGGTATTTTTGTACATTCAGACCCGAGTTCACCTCGGGTCTTTATTATTTTATAAAAGAGAGGAGAGACTTTATGAACAGAAAAACATTATCTTTAGTTGCTTTTCTTTTAACCCTTGTTTTGATGATGGCCGGATGTGGGGGAAACAGTGGTACCTCAAATGTCCAAGGGCCTGAAATACAGGAGGTGGAGGAAGAAGACACATTTAGAGTAGGTCTTGAATGCGGTTATCCCCCTTTTAACTGGACACAACTGGACGATTCCAATGGTGCCGTGCCCATTGATGGGACCCAAGAATATGCAGGGGGATATGATGTGGAAATTGCAAAGAGAATTGCAGAAGGGCTGGGCAAAAAATTAGTTATAGTAAAAACCGAATGGACAGGCCTCTTGCCTGCATTAACCTCTGGCAAAATCGATGCAATTATTGCCGGCATGTCCCCAACGGCAGAAAGAAAAGAGACCATCGACTTTTCGGATATCTACTACAAATCAGATTTAGTAATGGTGGTCAAGAAAGGCAGCAAATATGAAAACGCCACTTCATTACAGGACTTTAAAGGAGCCAAGATAACTGCCCAGTTAAACACCTTTCACTATACAGTAATAGATCAAATTGAAGGCGTAATTAAAGAACCGGCTATGGATGATTTCCCAGCCATGAGGGTAGCCCTTGAATCTGGAATGATTGACGGATATGTGACGGAGCGACCGGAGGCTATTAGCGCTGAAGCAGCCAATCCCAACTTTAAAATGGTAGAGTTTGAAGATGGCTTTGTCACATCAGATGAAGACACGGCAATTGCTGTAGGTCTTAGAAAAGGCAGCGAATTAAGGGAAAAAATAAATGAAATTTTAGCGGGTATCTCAGAAGAAGAGAGAATGCAGATTATGGAGGAAGCCATAAAAAATCAACCGGCAGCAGATTAATTTTCTTGAAACCGGATGCTCTTGCATTCGGTTTCATAATAGTTCTAGCCAGCTTGATAATTAGAGGAGGGAGAAAATGAGTTCAGAGTATATGGTCAAAATTATAATGATCTACTGGCCCATGTTTCTACGAGGTGCTGGGATGACCCTTTTCATTTCAATAATAGGTACAATTTTGGGTTTTATTATCGGTTTAATCATAGGAGTAATCCGCACTATTCCCATGCCTGATTCAGGCATACAAAAAGCCATTTTGCAATTTGTAAACTTTTTACTTTCCGCCTATGTTGAAGTATTTCGGGGAACGCCTATGATTGTTCAAGCCATGGTCATTTATTACGGCTCTGCCCAGGTGTTAAATTTAGATATGGATCGATTATTTGCCGCATTGTTTGTGGTATCCATTAATACAGGAGCCTACATGGCAGAAATTGTCCGAGGGGGCATAATATCTATAGACAAAGGACAATTTGAGGCAGCTTATGCCCTCGGCATGAATCACATTCAAACCATGACTAATGTGGTGCTGCCACAAGTTATAAGAAACATATTGCCAGCAACGGGCAATGAGTTTGTGATAAATATTAAAGACACTTCAGTGCTCAATGTAATTTCTGTCACTGAGCTGTATTTTCAAACGAAAACCATAGCAGGGAACAACTTTAAATTTTTTGAGCCCTTTTTTATAACATGTGTAATTTATTTCATAATGACATTTACAGTTACCCGAATCTTACGATATATTGAAAGAAAATTAGACGGACCGGAGAATTACACAGTGATTTACAATCCGATGCAAATATAAAATCAGCAGGGGATACAGTCTGGTTAATAGGAAAAGGTTTATATGAAAAAGAGTGAAGGGAATGAGAGCTCATGGAACGGGTAATAGAGGTTGTGCACCTTAAAAAGTATTTTGGAACAAATGAGGTGCTAAAGGACATAAATTTTCATGTAAATAAGGGCGAAGTAGTTTGTATAATTGGCCCTTCCGGGTCCGGTAAATCAAGAAATCACGATATTTACGCCTATCGCACCAAGTTAGGGATGGTATTTCAACATTTCAATCTGTTTAACAATCACAATGTTTTGAGCAACTGCACTGTTGGTCAAATAAAAGTTTTAAAGCGTTCTAGAGAAGAAGCAGAAAAAGTTGCCATGAAATACCTAAAAGTTGTAGGGATGGAACAGTACATTCATGCAAAACCTAAACAATTATCCGGTGGACAAAAACAGCGAGTGGCCATTGCCAGGGCTCTTTCCATGGAACCAGATGTGATGTTATTTGACGAGCCCACGTCCTCCCTTGATCCTGAACTGGTAGATGAAGTTTTGAGGGTTATGAAAAAACTTGCTGAAACAGGTCTTACCATGCTGGTAGTAACCCATGAAATGGAATTTGCTAGAGAAGTTGCAGACAGGGTAGTATTTATGGACAAGGGTATTATTGAAGAAGAAGG
>JAMNZY010000223.1 GCA_023622055.1 Bacillota bacterium | reverse complement strand
ACTACCGGGGATAGGTGGCAGTGCTGCATCAATTTTATCGTATTCCCAGGCAAAAAACTTTTCCAAAGAGCCGGAGAAATTGGGAACTGGGGTTCCAGAAGGTATTATAGCTAGTGAAGCTTCAAATAACGGTTTGACCGGTGGAGCATTAGTTCCATTATTGTCTCTAGGCATACCTGGTGACAGCACCACGGCGGTTCTAGTTGGAGCATTTCTTCTACAAGGTATTCAAGTTGGACCGTTGTTTATTGGGAACAATCCAGATTTGTGGAAATTGATGATATACGCCCTTTTGCTGGCTAATATTCTCATGTTCATTATAATGTATTTTTCTATCAGAACCATTGCAAAACTAATATATGTTCCAAAACAGATTTTGTATCCAATCATCATAGTAATGTGTGTAATAGGTGCCTACTCAATAAACAACGGCATAATGTTTGACGTTTGGACATTGATGTTGTTTGGTTTGTTAGGATATGTTTTTGATAAAATTGGCATACAAACACCACCCTTCTTAGTTGGTTTCATCCTTGGCGGTCAGCTGGAGAAGTACTTTATGGACAGCATTAAAGGCAGTGGTGGATCTTTAACTATCTTCTTTACAAAAGGCCCTATCGCATGGATTTTGTGGATACTTATCATCGTTTCTATAGGATTCTATATATACCAAAACAGCAAACAAATGATGTGCGCGTGTGAAGAATAGCATACTGTAGGTGAAATATATGGAAAAAAGACAATTTATAAAAGTCAATCCAGCCGACAATGTAGGAATTGTTATAATACCTGAAGGAATAAAGGCAGGCACTAAACTTTCTGATAGTGTTACTGCTGTGGAACATGTGCCTCATGGCCATAAAGTTGCATTGAAAGACTTTAGTAAAAATGAGGAAATTATCAGGTATGGCGAAGTTATAGGGTATGCAAGAGAAGATATACCTAAAGGAAGTTGGATAAGTGAAGACAAGGTTCAATTGCCAGAGCCTCCACATTTAGAAGAACTTCCGATAGCAACAAAAGTTCCTGATCCTCTTCCACCTCTAGAAGGATATACTTTTTTAGGTTATCGCAACAGTGATGGCACTGTGGGGACAAAAAATTTGCTTGGCATTATGACCAGCGTCCAGTGCGTTGAAGGAGTAGTAAATATAGCTGTAGAGCGAATAAAAAGGGAATTGCTGCCTAAATATCCAAACGTTGATGGCGTAGTGCCAATAAATCACCACTATGGGTGCGGTGTTGCCATAGATGCTCCTGAGGCAAAAGTCCCAAAGAGGATCTTAAAAAATCTTGCAACACATCCAAATTTCGGTGGAGAGCTGCTTCTTGTAGGTCTAGGATGTGAAAAGCTGGTCCCCGAAAAATATTTTCCTGATGTGAAGAAAGAGAATACCGTAATTTTACAAAGTGAACTTGGGTTTGAGTTAATGGTTGATTCCATAGTGTCAAAAGCCCGCCAATGTTTGGAAAGGTTAGACAAAAGGGTTAGAGAAGTTTGCCCAGTATCAGACCTTGTAGTTGGAGTTCAGTGCGGCGGCAGCGATGCTTTTTCAGGTATTACCGCGAATCCGGCTGTTGGATATGCAGCAGATTTATTAGTTCGAGCTGGAGCAACAGTTTTGTTTTCAGAAGTTACAGAGGTCCGAGATGGAGTTCATCATTTAACTGCCAGAGCTATTAACCAAGAGGTGGGGCAGAAACTTATAGATGAAATGGCATGGTATGATAATTATCTGGAATTAGGCGGTGTGGACAGGGACGCCAATCCTACGCCAGGGAACAAAGCAGGCGGCTTAGCAAATGTGGTGGAAAAATCTTTAGGTTCAATTGCCAAATCAGGAAGTTCTGCAATAGTTGATGTTTTGTCTCCAGGTGAAAAAGTAAGGAAAAAAGGTTTGATTTTCGCCGCAACCCCTGCCAGTGATTTTGTCTGCGGAACTTGTCAATTGGCATCAGGTATTACCTTGCAAGTATTTACCACAGGTAGAGGCACTCCTTATGGCCTTTCCATGGTTCCAGTAATTAAGGTGGCAAGTAATTCAGAATTAACAAAGAAATGGAAGAATCTAATTGATGTTGATGCGGGCAAAATTGCTACAGGAGATGCAACTATAGAGGATGTAGGTTGGGAGATTTTCAGGTTGATTCTTGAAATTGCCAGTGGAAATAAAAAAGCTTGGGCTGATTATTGGCGCATTGAAAATGCTTTATGTCTTTTTAACCCTGCACCTATAACATAAAACATTCGACTAGTGGAGGATTTTAAATGTTAAGAATGGAGGATATAAAGGGTGTAATCCCTCCCATTATAACCCCTGTAGATGAAAATGAAAATGTAGATGAGGATAGGCTTAAAAGAGTCATAGACCATGTGATTGACGGGGGAGTCCACGGAATTTTTGTAATGGGAAGTAATGGGGAATTTTACGCCTTTGATTTTGAAAATCAAAAAAGAGCTGTAGAGATTACCGTAGAGCATGTCAACGGGAAAGTGCCAGTTTATGCTGGTGCCAGTGCCATTACAACAAAAGAGTGCATTAAACTGGCAAAAATGGCAGAAGACATTGGGGCAGATGCCCTTACAGTACTTACACCAATGTTTATTAAACCCAACGAAAAAGAAATGTACAATCATTTCAAAGCTATTGCTGAATCAACTAAATTGCCAATTCTCTTGTACAATAATCCAGGAAAGACCACAAACAACATATCTGTGTCACTGTTGGAAAAACTGTCCCAAATTGACAACATCGTAGGCATAAAAAACACATCCCTGGATTTTGCTCAGACCATCGAATATATTCGCGTAACTAAGGACAATCCCAAATTTAAAGTCCTTTGCGGCATTGACTATTACATTTATGCTACCTTGGCTTATGGCGGAGCAGGTTGTGTAGCAGGGACAGCAAATGTGGCACCAAGATTGGTAGTGGATATATACGAAAAATTCATGGCAGGAGATTACGCTGGAGCAGTAGATGCTCAATACAAATTAATTCCTTTGAGAAATGCATATAATTATGGAAGTTTTCCTGTTGTGATGAAAGAATGTTTAAATTTAATGGGCATAGAAGTTGGCTCACCTGTGAGGCCAATTGAGCATTGCACAGAGGAAAAGCAAGAGATGATAAAAGATGTCCTTAAGAGTTTAGATTTAATATAAAAACAAATAGTAGGAGGAGATGGATTATGAAGATAGGATTTATAGGTCTAGGAATAATGGGGAAACCAATGGCCAAAAACTTAATTAAGGCCGGCTATGATCTAGTTGTTTACGACATAAACAAAGAACCCATGGAAGAGTTAAAAGCAGCAGGTGCTGAAACTTCAGCTTCCATCTTGGAATTGGCCAAACAAAGTGATGTAATTATTACCATGCTTCCAAACTCTCCCCAAGTTGAAGAAGTAGTCCTCGGAGAAGGCGGAGTAATTGAAGGAGCCAAACCAGGTTCTGTTGTTATCGATATGAGCTCTATTGCACCTTTGAGCAGCAGAAAGATATTTAAGGAACTAGAAAAGAAAGGAATAGACATGTTAGATGCGCCGGTAAGCGGTGGAGAGCCCAAAGCCATCGATGGCACACTGGCAGTTATGGTAGGAGGCAAGAAAGAGGTCTTTGACAAATACTA
The DNA here is from genome assembly GCA_023622055.1 of Bacillota bacterium. Classification (GTDB taxonomy): domain Bacteria; phylum Bacillota; class Thermosediminibacteria; order Thermosediminibacterales; family Tepidanaerobacteraceae; genus DTU063. The sequence continues at coordinate 2,105 of JAMNZY010000223.1, read as the reverse complement.
TGATATCATGAAAGCCATGGCAGCTTCAGTTGTGTATGTAGGAGAAAGTGGTGCAGGAAACATAGCAAAACTCTGCAACCAGATAGTTGTTGCTATAAACATAGCTGCAGTATCTGAAGCTTTGATACTTGCCAAAAAGGCAGGGGTATCTCCAGAATTGGTCTATCAAGCCATTAGAGGCGGCCTTGCTGGAAGTACAGTAATGGATGCCAAAGCACCTATGATAATGGATAGAAACTTTAAACCTGGCTTTAGAATAGACTTACATATAAAGGATTTAAACAATGTACTTGATACATCTCACAGTGTTGGGGCACCTCTTCCACTTACAGCCCAGGTAATGGAAATCATGCAAGCTATAAAGCTAGACGGTTGCGGTGTTGAAGACCACGCCAGTATTGCTAAATTCTATGAAAAACTGGCAAATGCAGAGATTACAAGATAACTATTTTGCTTAAATTAAAGCCCCCACTTTAAAGTGGGGGCAATTTATAGGAGGGGTTATGATGGCAAACACACCTAAAGTTGTGGAAATGGAAGTTATTCCAGTAGCGGGTCGAGACAGCATGCTCTTGAACTTAAGCGGTGCCCACGGGCCTTATTTTACTAGAAATATCGTAATCTTGACAGACAGTTTAGGCAATAAGGGTATAGGTGAAGTCCCCGGAGGAGAAAAAATCAGGCAAACATTAGAAGAATCCAAAAAATACGTGGTGGACCAAAAAATCGGGAACTATAAAAACATTCTTAGTGCGGTATACAATGCCTTTAAATACAAAGATGCTGGTGGCAGAGGACTGCAGACTTATGACTTAAGGACAACTGTACATGTTGTCACTGCCATTGAGTCAGCCTTACTGGACTTATTAGGTAAATTTTTAGAAGTTCCTGTGGCAGCATTATTAGGAGATGGCCAGCAAAGGGATAAGGTAAAAGTATTGGGATATTTATTTTACATAGGAAATCCTGATAAAACAGACCTTCCTTACCACAGAGAACCTAATGCCAAACACGAATGGTACAAGATAAGACATGAAGAAGCTATGACCACAGAAGCAGTAGTTAAACTGGCTGAAGCATCTGCAGAATTATATGGATTTAGCGATTTTAAATTAAAAGGCGGAGTTTTTGAAGGGGAAAAAGAAATTGAAACTATAAAAGCTTTAAAGGAGAGATTCCCAAAGGCTAGAATTACCCTTGATCCCAATGGAGCCTGGCTGCTTAAAGACGCAATAGAATTGTGTAAAGACATGCACGGTATTTTGACATATTGTGAAGATCCTTGTGGTGCTGAAAACGGATTTTCAGGCCGTGAAATACTGGCAGAATTTAGAAAAGCAACGGGCCTTCCCACTGCCACAAATATGGTGGCAACAGATTGGAGGCAAATGCAGCATTCGATAATGTTACAATCTGTTGATATTCCTCTAGCTGATCCCCATTTTTGGACCATGTCAGGGTCTGTGAGAGTAGGTCAGTTGTGCAATGAGTTTGGTTTAACATGGGGTTCACACTCAAACAACCATTTCGATATTTCTCTAGCCATGTTTACCCATGTGGCAGCAGCTGTGCCGGGAGAGATAACCGCCATTGATACACATTGGATATGGCAGGAAGGTTTGGAGAGATTGACTAAAGAACCCTTAAAAATTCAGGATGGATATATTCAGATTCCAGATAAGCCCGGTTTAGGTGTTGAAATTGATATGGACCAAGTTCAAAAGGCCCATGAGTTATATGTAAAAGAAGGTTTAGATAGCCGTGATGATACTATTGCAATGCAGTATTTAATTCCTGGTTGGAAATTTGACCCAAAGAAACCCTGTTTAGTCAGATAAATAAAAAATCTACCCAAAATAGAATTAATGAAGCAAAGAACACAAAAAAGTATAAATATTTAGTACAAATAGAGGACTTGGTGATAAATGGGGAGAATATATACTGTAAAAGTTTACGAGGAGAATCTTATCGTGGAAATTACCCATGAGTATGCTCAAAGCATAGTTGAAAAAACCAAAAATCTGCTAGGTAAAAATATCAACATAATGAACAGTTTGGGCATAATTGTGGGTAGCAAAGACAAGTCGAGGATAGATACATTTCAT
>JAMNZY010000023.1 GCA_023622055.1 Bacillota bacterium | reverse complement strand
TAAATGGCTAAAATTGGAGCGGGAAACGGGATTCGAACCCGCGACATTCAGCTTGGAAGGCTGACGCTCTAGCCAGCTGAGCTATTCCCGCAAGATTATATGCTACATGTCTAATATCCGGATTGACATTTTGTTTTGTTTATGGTGGAGAGAGGTGGATTCGAACCACCGAAGGCAATGCCAGCAGATTTACAGTCTGCCCCCTTTGGCCAGCTCGGGAATCTCTCCACATAAATATAATTATAATGAAGAAAAAGCATTAAGTCAATATCCGGGAAATTTTAGCTAATTGAGCTCCCGGACTTGAAGATATTTTTCCAGCTTTCGCTTTACTCGCTGAAGGGCATTATCGATGGATTTGACATGGCGTTTTAGTTCCTTGGCAATCTCTTGATATGATTTTCCGCCTAAATATGCCATTAACACCTGCCATTCCAGTTTGCTCAAAATTTCTCCCATTTTATCCTCAATATCTTCAAATTCTTCTTGGCTTATTATAAGTTCCTCCGGATCTGAAACCTTAACTCCTGATAGAATATCAAGTAAAGTTCTGTCGGAATCTTCATCATAAAGAGGTTTGTTGAGAGAAACATAGGAATTTAGCGGAATGTGTTTTTGACGAGTTGCAGTTTTTATTGCAGTGATAATTTGCCTGGTAACACAAAGCTCGGCAAAGGCTCTAAAAGATGATAATTTATTAGGATTAAAATCCCTTATGGCCTTGTATAGGCCAATCATTCCTTCTTGAATAATATCCTCGCGATCTGCACCAATTAAGAAATAGGATCTGGCTTTGGATTTGACGAAGTTCTTGTACTTATGAATAATATATTCAAGTGCATCATCATCACCGCTAATTGCTTCACATACAATTTCTTCATCAGTCATATCGTCAAAAGCCAGGTAATCCTCTCTAGGAAGTCCGACATTCAATAAAATCGCCCCCATGATTTTTTAAGAGCAGCACATCATGCAGTAATTATAGCTTATATTGCTGAAAGTAGTCAAGCCTTTGAGTTTGCTAGTTTTGACCTTAATCTCTTATGTATTTCTTTAAGTGCTCTTTTAATCTGGGATCTATTATATCTGACAAAGTTTCCTTATTTTTTCCTTGTCTTTCTTCCATGGCTCGACGCTTACTTATTAAACTGCACACTTCTTGGTACAATTCTCTTGCGGAAATGCGATGTCCTCCTCTTCCAATTACTATCTGCTGTTCTATCCAGTCAGAAGTGGCCACCTTTACTTTTACTTCACGGCCAATGGCATCTACAACCTTTTCAATGTAGTGGTCTGCAGTTTCTCCTGATTTGGTATAGACTACCTCAACACCTGTGTTCTTTTCCACTTGATGTGCATCAAAGACGATTATAACCGATATTCCAGTAGAGGCCGCATAATCTGCCATAATATCTATGAGCCTGTCCCTTGCCGAAGCTAAATCTACATTTCTTACTTCTTCTGAAAGCTCAGGCCATGCATTTATTATGTTATAACCGTCCACCAGTAAAAATTCTCTATTAGTACTATCCATGGCTTTCAAGCCTCTGCCTGAGAATGTCATAGCCTAATATTGACGTGGCCACAGCAGCATTGAGAGACGTTATTTTACCCTTTAAGGGAATTTTTACTAATATATCGCATTTTCTCTTTACCAGTTTACCAAGGCCTTTATCTTCACCACCTATGACAAGGGCCACCGGCCCTGTAAGGTCTACTTCAAAATAATTTTTTCCCTCCATATCCGCGCCAATTATCCACAAACCTTGTTTTTTAAGTTCATCAATGGTTCTTGCTATATTAGTTACCCTGGCAACTTTTACATATTCCACTGCCCCTGAAGACGTCTTGGCAACAGCAGGAGTTATTCCACAGGCTCTATGTTTGGGTATAATTACCCCATGAACTCCCAAGCCATCAGCCGTACGCAGAATGCTTCCCAGGTTTTGTGGATCTGTAATTTCATTTAAAATCAGTAAAAAAGGGGGCTCGCCTGAATCATGTGCAGCTTTTAAAATTTCTTCAACACTTACATAGTCTTTTGGTGCAACTTTAGCTAAAACCCCTTGATGGCCGGAAGTTTTGGCCATTGTTAAAAAAGGGCCCTCATCTATTTCTGAAAAAGGGATTTTGAGTTCTCTAGCCTTATTGATTATGTCTAAAATCAATCCATGTCGCTGGCCTTTTTTTATGTAAATTTTATTTATAGATCTTCCTGATTGCAAAGCTTCCCAAACAGTATTGCGACCTTCTATTTGATCATAACTGATTTTAACCATCCCCTGTATTTATAACAGTCCATATATTTTTTGAATTGCAGCCGTGTTGCAGTACGTTATAATGTATGAAAGAGTTTGTACAAATAATATTTTAATTTTCCAAAAAAGTCAAGGAGGTAGTCCTATGAAAGTCACTATTCTGGCACATACGCCTGAACCGGAAAAAGTTGTAGCTGCAGCTGCACGGCTTTGCTATTCTAAAACCAGTGCTAGCAAGCTCTTAGAAAACTTCAGCCAAGAAAAGGCCGCATCCTTCATTAAGAAACTAATGGACATGGGGCATATGTCTCCCACTGAACACGTAAGCTTTACTTTTGCCATTGACGGAGTAAGCCGCACTCTTTTGGCCCAAATTACCAGACACCGCATTGCATCATACTCTGTACAAAGCTTAAGGTATAACAATCCCTTTGATAAAGAGATATCATCTTCCGTGGAAAGTGATGATATAAAACCAGAAGATATCAGCTATTTAGAAGGCTTTGCCCTTTCATGCCAACTAACAGGCCAGACTGCCGTGAATCAGGACCTAATTGATAAATATAACATTAAAGGTTTAATGCCCCAAGAGATAGAAAATTTACATAAACCTTCTTTTTTCCGTGGAATTTTTGACAGTGCAGGCCTAATATCTGATGATCTAAAGTATCCCTTGGCTTTTCCTCTAGAGCTTAAGTCAGTATTTGATACTGTTAATTTTAATTTTACTCATAAAGGTGATAAATTATTAATAGAAAACACTTCGGAATTTGGCATTTTTATTTATGAAAATATGGATTTTGCCCAATCTCTCTTTGATGAAGAAAAGCTAATTTCCTTTTGCGAAAAAGATAAGGCCCTTTTCAAACAAATCTCCTCTGATATGCAGGCTTTTATAGATACCAAGTACTATGCTATGACTCCAGAGAGTATAGCCAAAAGTCCCAAAGCACTGCTTACATATATTAAAGGCCTTGAGGCCTGTAAAAAATCCTATATTGACTTGGTAAGAATGGGAATTGACCAGGAAGATGCCAGGTATATTCTGCCCCACGGCACCCAAACCAGGATTGTCATGACCATGAATGTCAGGAGCCTCTATAATTTCTTTAACCTGCGCTGCTGTGAGCGGGCCCAAACTGAAATTCGTCAGCTTGCAAATCTAATGCTGGCTGAAGTTAAAAAAATAGCTCCTGGCCTTTTTGAAACGGCAGGAGCTCCCTGTGAGACACTGGGATATTGTCCAGAAGGGGAACTAAGTTGCGGCAAATATCCACCATACTCCAATTAAGAGTTTTTGTTTTTTGTATCATATGCCATATGAAGAATCTCACTTAACCGCTTTGTATCCCCAGAAAGGTAGAGATACCCTAGTAGAGCTTCAAAAGCTGTGCTATAGTGATAATCTATAATATCTGCATTTTTCGGAACACTGTTTACCTTGGCGTTTCTAGCGTTTTTAACTATATGTCTTTCTTTTGAACTAAGCTCTGGTTCCAACTCTTTTAATATATCTGCTTGGGCAGAGGCCTTCACGAAGCTGACTGCTTCCCTGTGGAGGTCTCTTACTTTTTTGCCACTTCCCACTAATTTGGATCTTATAAAAAGGTCAAAGACCGAATCTCCTACATAAGCCAAAGCCAAGGCAGATAGCGAGTCTACGTCGAGTTTCTGCTTGTCACGTTCTATTAATAACCCCTCCTCTACAGCCGTTTCCATCTAACTCCCGAGGGCGTATCCTCAAGAATTATGCCTTGAGCCTTCAGCTCATCTCGGATCTTATCAGCTAAGGCATAATTTTTGTTCTTTCTGGCTTCTTCCCTTTCTCTTATTTTTTCCTCTATCTCTTTATCTAACAAAGTCTTTTCTGTAAACTTTCTGAAAAAGCCCAGGACGTTTCCTAACTTAAGTAAGGTTTCTTTTGTAGCTTTTACTACTTCTATAGCTGATTTTTCATCAACATTCATATTGTATTCCCTTACTATGTTAAAAAGAGATGCTATGGCATCAGCAGTGTTGAAATCATCATCCATGGCTTTTATAAATTCCTGCTCATGGCCATGCAGCTTGTCCAGGTATTCCCTATCTTTTTCCTCCAGTTCCCTATCTGCTGCAATGCCCTCTAAGTGCTCCATACTATATAATGCATTGTATAGTCGCTCTAAAGAGTTTTTAGCCTGACCCATTAGCTCTTCACTGAAATTAATGGGACTTCTGTAGTGAGACGACAGTATTAAAAACCTTAAGACTTCAGGATCGTATTTTTTTAATATATCTCTGACTGTGAAAAAGTTGCCAAGAGATTTGGACATTTTTTTGTTGTCGATATTAAGATAGCCTACATGCATGAAATATCGTGCAAAGGGCTTGCCAGTGGCAGCTTCACTTTGAGCTATTTCGTTTTCGTGATGGGGAAAGACAAGATCTGGGCCGCCGCCGTGTATGTCAATGGTTTCTCCCAAATAGCGCATGGCCATTACGGAACACTCTATATGCCAGCCGGGACGACCTTTCCCCCAAGGACTGTCCCAGGCAGGTTCTCCAGGTTTTTGTGCTTTCCAAAGGGCAAAATCCATAGGATCTTTTTTCTTTTCGCCAGGCTCTATTCGAGCTCCAGCTTCCAATTCGTCTATGTTCTGCTGGGAAAGCTTGCCATAATCTTTAAACTCCCTGGCTTTATAATATACATCACCGTCTACTTCATAAGCGTAGCCTTTGTCTATTAAAATCTCTATTAATTCTATAATAGCGTCGATATGCTCTGTAGCTCTCGGGTGAACATCGGCTCTTTTTATGCCAAGGGCATCAGCATCTTTGAAGTATTCAGCTATAAACCTCTCTCCCAGCTCTTTTACTGTTATGTTTTCTTCATTGGCTCTTTTTATCATTTTATCGTCGATATCTGTGAAATTTTGGACAAAAGTAACGTCATAGCCTCGAAACTTAAGGTAATTCCTAATCATGTCAAAGGTTATGAAAACTCTGGCGTTGCCCACGTGGAAAAAATCGTAAACAGTGGGGCCGCAGGTATAGATGGTGACCTTGTTGTCTTTTAAAGGCACGAATTCCTCTTTCTTTCGTGTCAGAGTATTGTATATGAGCATTCATATTACCTCCGTTTAAAATATAAGTGTCAGAATGTATTTTATATAAAACCTCTAATTGTTGGCGAGTAAATACTTCTCTTAAAGCTTTGGTTAATATGACGGCATATCTACGTAAACAGGACCTGTTCCGTCATATTAACCAAAGCGGCAGGGGCAATTTTTGACCAGAATAGACAATGGCCTTGATTTAAGTTTCGTTTGCCGTCATATTAACAAAGCCTTAGGGGCAATCTTTGACCAGTAATAAAATAACAATGGCCTTCATCAAAGCATCAATTGTCATTATATTTACTATCTTATCCCGTCTTAGAATTAAGCTCCTTTTCTAAAAAGGCAATCCGCATTTCTAAGGTCTCGATTTTTTTCTGGAGGCTTCTCATCATGTCTGCCACTGGGTCTGGAAGCAGATGATGGTCTAAATCCACTTTGGTAAAATCAGCGTCAGAAAAGTTCACTTTTTTCCGAACTACTGCTTTGCCAGGTATTCCTACCACTGTAGAATTTGGCGGTACATCTTTAAGGACTACTGCACCGGCACCAATTTTGGAATTGTCGCCAATGTTTACAGGTCCCAAAACCTTTGCCCCTGACCCTACTACAATGTTGTTGCCCAAGGTAGGGTGGCGTTTTCCTTTTTCTTTTCCGGTGCCCCCTAAAGTCACACCTTGATAAAGTGTCACATTGTCGCCTATTTCGGCAGTTTCACCTATGACTACACCCATGCCATGGTCGATAAAGAATCCTTTGCCAATTTTGGCACCAGGGTGAATCTCTATTCCTGTCAAAAAACGATTTATCTGAGAAATAACCCGGGCTATGAAAATTAAATTCAATTTATAAAAGCCGTGGGCTATACGGTGCATCAAAATCGCGTGAAAACCAGGATAACAAAATATTACTTCCAGTATGCTCTTGGCCGCCGGATCCCGTTCAAAGATAGCCTTTAGATCTTCCCTTATGATTCCAAACATTTAGCTCCCTCCTTTTTATTGATATCAAAAATCCCCCGCCTCATCAGAGGCGAGGGACTCGCGTTTCCACTCTGTTTTATAACTCAATTCCATAACGGCATAAGCCGCATAACCCCTACTTAATTCAGGGCATGAGCTCTGGGGTGCAATTTCGGTCTTGTCTTACCTAAAACCGCTTCCAGCCGGTGACGGTTTCTCTCTGGAGGCAGTGTCAAGCCTACGAGCCCCTTCATGGCTTCATCTTCTTTTTTTATTTAATACTATTAGATTTTTCACGTAAAGTCAAGGATTTTATTGCTTGATTTCCCTTATTTGTATGATAAGATTTCCATCTTGACTTCTACTACGCCGGCATCTATCATCCCTACTTCTCTTGCCGCTGCCCGGGATAAATCTATGTGCCGCCCCTCAACATAGGGGCCTCTGTCATTTATGGTTACAACAGTGCTTTTACCATTTCTTAAATTGGTAACCAGCACTTTGGTTCCAAAGGGCCATTCTCTATGGGCCGCTGTTTGTGCGTTTTCGTTGAAGACTTCGCCACTGGCAGTTAACCTTCCATGAAATCCCGGTCCGTACCAAGAGGCCTTGCCAATGAATACTTTTTCTTCTGAGGCCTTTTTCACAGGATATTCCTGGAACTGGGTTTGTTGGAAATCATAATAAACAGGTTTTGATATGGGTTTTGCCAGTTGAGCTCCTTGTCCCCCTTGTATTGGCCCCACACAGCAAAACAGCAGCAGCAAGGCCATAACCCGGGCAATTTTTTTGCCCATGGCCACCCTCCTTTCCACGCCTCCGAGGTTAGCTGACGGGTTAGGATTGAAAGGAAACCCTTCTCCAAAAATGGAGATTCACCCCGTAAAATGGTTCCCCCGTATCCTTTTTTCTCAAAAGGAATTCGGCGTTTTATTTAATAAAAAAAGTGAGGATTTCATATCCTCACTACAGATTTTGTCCAATCATTGAGCTTTTATTCAATTTATTAATTTTTCCAATTTAGAATTTTTCTATTAAACAAACAGCCTGAGCCGAAATGCCCTCTCCTTTTCCCTCAAAACCCAATCCTTCAGTAGTTGTGGCTTTTACACTTATTTGGTTTACAGCGATATCTAGTGTTTCTGCAATGTTTTTTCGCATTTCATCTACAAAAGGGGCCAGTTTAGGTCTTTCTGCACATATGACCGAATCAATATTTATGACTTTATAGCCCTGGTCCTTCAATAGATTTTTTACTCTTTTAAGCAATTCAATGCTGCTGATATCTTTATATGCGGGATCTGTGTCAGGAAAATGCTTTCCAATATCCCCCAAGGCACACGCCCCTAAAAGAGCATCATTTATGGCATGGACCAGCACATCGGCATCAGAGTGGCCAAGTAGGCCTTTATCAAAGGGAATCGCGACTCCGCCCAGGACCAACTTCCTTCCTGGCACCAGTTTGTGGACATCAAAACCTATGCCTATTCTCATAATTACCTCCTATAGTCACCATATCCTAAGCTGATAAAAGTTTCTGCAAAAACTATGTCCTCTGGTGTAGTAATTTTTATATTTTCATAAGCTCCCTCAATAATTTTTACCGGCAGACCTAGTCGCTCTACCAAAACTGTATCGTCTGTCCCGTAAAAACCATCCCTCATAGCTATTTCATAGGCTCTCATGATAATATCATAAGTAAAGCTCTGAGGTGTTTGCATTGCCCAGAGGGTTTTGCGGTCTGGTGTGTTTTTTATCGTGTGATTTTTATCTACCACTTTAATGGTATCTTTTACCGGAACCGCCACTCCCACAGCTTTGTACTTTGCGGCAGCAGTAATGCTTTTTTCAATAATATTCACTGGGACAAAAGGTCTCACACCATCGTGAATAACAACAATATCGGTTTGAGGAGACAGTTCCCTCAAACCGTTATATACAGAATCCTGGCGTTCTTTGCCGCCCTCGACCAGTCGTATTTTTTTAAATTTATATCGCTTTATTATTTCCTCTCGGGTATAATCCAAGTCATCGGCACCAGTTACAAGTACAATTGACTTGATCTTATCCATCTTTTCAAATTTCTTTAGTGTATAGTAGAGAATCGGATGGCCTTTGATATTTAAGAACTGCTTGCTGATGCTGCTATTCATGCGCCTTCCTCTACCGCCAGCAGCTATTATGGCACTTACCTGCATACATTATTCACTCCGTTACAATGAATTAGAAAGATTTTGGCTTTGCGAATATCATTCTTCCGGCGGCAGTTTGAAGTACACTGGTAACCATCACTCCTATGGTCTCACCGATATGCTTTTTGCCACCATCAACTACAATCATAGTGCCATCGTCTAAATAAGCTACACCTTGACCACTTTCTTTTCCGTCTTTTATCACCTGAACTACCATTTCCTCACCGGGAAGGACTACCGGTTTTACCGCATTTGCCAGCTCATTGATATTTAGCACCTGAACTTTTTGAAATTCTGCTACTTTATTTAAGTTAAAATCATTTGTTATTATGGAACCATTTAGTTTTTGTGCCAGCTTAACCAGTTTACTGTCAACTTCAGCTGTATCATCTGAATCGTCTTCATAAATTTCCACTTCTATATCCAAGTCTTTTTGTATGGTGTTTAAGATATCAAGACCTCGCCTACCACGATTTCGCTTGAGAGTATCTGAAGAATCTGCTATATGTCTCAATTCCTCCAGCACAAAGGAAGGTATTATCAAAGTGCCTTCTATAAAACCAGTTCTGCATATATCTGCTATGCGGCCATCTATAATTACACTTGTGTCCAGGATTTTAGGTTTTACCCAGCCTGTGTCAGATGAGGATTTTTTCTTTTTCTGTAATGTCCATAAAGGATAAGAAATGAGGTTTGACAATTCTTCTTTTTTCTTAAGGGCAATACTCCCGCCTAAATAAGCCATGATTATATTTAATACAAGAGGTATAAATCCTCCTATCCACGGGATGCTCAAAAAAGCCCTGGAAAACAAATTAGCCACCAATAGGCCCATTACAATGCCAAAAAATCCGTACAGTATATCCCGCATAGGGGTATGCTGCAGCTTGTTTTCAATCCACTCTTTTGCTCTCATGCCGGCATCTATTATACGGGAACTTAAAAAATAAAAGATGATTCCAAAAATCAAGGTGCCGACAAGTTGAATAATCAAAGTAGGAAGATAGTCCAAGTGAAAAAGACCAAGGTAATCGTTGAAAAATAATATTAACAACATAAAATTAAAACCTAGCCCTAAACCAGCCATTGTAATGATGATTCGCAAGACTTTGTTTATCACAAAATCACCTCCCTATATTTAATTATAGCCATTTTAAGGATTTTTACTTGAGTTTTCAATTATTATATAATAAAAAAATAATTAAATCTATATAGGTTTAGCTTAATAAAAAAATGCATTTTAATCAAATGCATTTTCAATCAGCTCTATAGCTTCCTCTTCCGTTATATCTTTACTTAAGACGATTTCACTTATCAGTATGTGTTTTGCTTTTTCAAGCATCTTCCGCTCACCGGTGGAAAGGCCCTTCTCTTTTTCTCTGATGGTTAAATTTCGAACCACCTCAGCTATCTGAAAAATATTGCCGCTCCTTATCTTTTCCATATTGGCCCTGTAGCGACGATTCCAATTGGCAGACATCTTGCTCTTTTCACCATGCAAGATATTCAGCACCTCAGCTATCTCATCATCGCCGGCTACCTGTCGAACTCCTATCTCCTTTATGTTTTTTAAAGGTATCATTACTTTCATGTTCCCAATAGGCATGCGCATGACATAGTATTTCTGTTTTTCACCTAAGATCTCTTTTTCTTCTATGGCTTCTACAATCCCCGCTCCGTGCATGGGATAAACTATTTTATCTCCTATATTAAACATAAAAGTCCTCCTCAAGATATATCTGTTTATATTAAAATGATAACATATCTTGATGCTTTTGTCAATTAAAAATTACATTATACTACATGGTATGGTAGGTGTCAATGGTCATTTTAATTTTTATCAGTCGGTTCTCTTTCCACTTATTGAAATCTCTATTTGTTTGACAAATTCAGTAAAAGCCGTCTATAATATAGACAGCTATATTATTGCAAGGGGGAATCTAGGTGTGAAAGGCCTTAGCTGGGATAAGTTCCAGGACACTGTTGCTGATTGTTTGATCAGACACAAGAGCATTCTCGATGTGCTGACCAAATTTCAGGAAACTACCGCAAGAGTCAATCGTGCAGTGTCAAAGTCAGTAACCAATTGCGGTTGCATTCAAATTAATGCAAAAAAACAGCAAGTCCCCAGTGAAATCCGCCTATATGAATTGGTATCGTATATGGATACCCATACAAAAGGCGAGCTTTGCGATAACTGCAGAGAAATAATCGAATTGGAAATAGGAAATCATCTTTTTTACCTTGCCGCTTTGTGCAATATATTAGAACTTAACCTTGAAGATATTTTATGTGCAGAAAATGAGAAACTTTCTACTTTAGGAATATACAATTTATCATAATTTATAATAAATTAAAGGGAACGGAAAACCGTTCCCTAAAGTTTTTAAGAAGGCTAAATTATTTTATACTTGCCTCTACCGCTTCCCTAATATTTTTCACACCTTGAATTTTTATTTTTGAGGTTTTTGAAATGTCCACAGCATTTTCATAAGGGACTATTGCCCTGGAAAATCCAAGTTTGTACGCTTCTTGAATTCGCTTTTCCACATAACTTACAGCCCTTACCTCCCCTGCCAGCCCCACTTCACCAATTATCACTGTATCTTCAAAGACAGGCCGGTTCTTGAAACTCGAAGCTATTGCTACTACAACTGCTAAATCCGCCCCTGGCTCCTCAACTTTTATGCCTCCTGCTACATTTATGTAAATGTCTTCTTGACTAAGCATAAATCCTAATTTTTTCTCTAAAACTGCGATTAAAAGGGCTGCACGATTATAATCTATGCCGGAAGTCTGGCGCCTTGCAATGTTAAAGCCCGACCGGGAAACCAAAGCTTGAACTTCAACCAGAAGGGGTCTTGTCCCTTCTAAGATGCACACCACAGCAGAGCCAGCAGTATCGGCCAGCTTCCCTGATAACAAGTACTTTGATGGACTGCTTACCTGAACTAAGCCCTTATCCCTCATTTCAAAAATCCCTATTTCATTGGTAGAGCCAAAGCGATTTTTCACAGCCCTTAGGAGCCTGTAAGAATGGTACCTTTCCCCTTCAAAGTAAAGGACTGTGTCTACCATGTGTTCCAGGAGCTTAGGCCCTGCCAAGCTCCCCTCCTTAGTCACATGGCCTACAATAAAAATGGCCGTATCCATTTCTTTTGATAAACTTAGACTTTTTACAGTAGACTCTCGTATTTGGCTGACACTGCCAGGGCCTGAGGAAAGCTCCGGAAAATATACTGTCTGTATGGAATCAACAATCGCCACAGCTGGCCTAATTTCCCTAATGGCCTTTTCTATTAAGTTCATATTGTTTTCTGCCATTATGTACAAATTCCCATCTTTTAATCCCAGTCTATCTGCCCGAAGTTTTATCTGTTTCTCCGACTCCTCTCCTGAAATGTAAAGGACCTTGGTTTTCTTACTTAAATTGCCACAAATTTGAAGCATGAGGGTAGACTTGCCAATACCGGGATCGCCACCAATTAATATGAGACTGCCCGGGACAATGCCTCCACCTAGCACCCTGTCAAGTTCATCTATGGCTGTTAATATCCTTTCATCTTCAGAGTAATCAATCTTCTCCAAAAGCTCTGGCTTTTTGTATTCTTGGGCAATGTTTTTTTCAGGCAGCACCGCTTCCTCAACAATGCTGTTCCAACTGCTGCATTCAGGGCACCGCCCCAACCACTTAGGAACAATTGCGCCACATTGCTGACAAATAAAGCGTTTCTTTTCTTTCAAAGCTTCCCCTCCAGTTTCTTAAGAAAAATAGGCAGCCAAGGCTTGTAAAATCCTTGCTGCCTTTACTTTTGAAAATAAGCTGCCAAGGAACAACTTGAAACTAGGTGCCTGACACCTCTGCAGGTTCTTTATTGGTAAATGTGAGTTCATCGTCTTTAACATCGATGGCTATCACATGGCCAGTGGTAATACTTCCTTTTAGGAGTTCTTCTGAAAGCCTGTCTTCAATGCGCCTTTGAATTACACGGCGAAGAGGTCTTGCACCAAACATGGGGTCAAAGCCTTCTTTTGCCAGTAAGTCTTTGGCTGCATCTGACACTTCAATGGATATTCCTCTATCAACAAGTCTATCATTGACCTCATTTATCATAAGTGTAACTATAGCACGAATATGTTCTTCATTGAGGGAGTGGAATACTATTGTTTCATCTATGCGGTTTAGAAATTCCGGTCTGAAGGTCCTCTTCAGCTCTTCTAAAACCTTATCTTTCATTTCACTATAATTTCTTTCCTCATCTCTAACGGGTTCAAAGCCCAAGACCCTCGGCTTTTGTATGAGGTTGGCACCTACATTTGAGGTCATTATTAAGATGGTATTTCTAAAGTCTACAGTTCGACCTTTAGAATCCGTCAATCTTCCGTCTTCAAGAATCTGTAAGAGAATGTTGAACACATCTGGATGGGCTTTTTCTATTTCGTCAAAAAGCACCACTGAGTATGGCCTGCGGCGAACTTTTTCAGTGAGCTCTCCACCTTCTTCATAGCCTACATATCCGGGAGGTGCACCTACCATTCTAGAAACTGCAAATTTTTCCATGTATTCGGACATGTCGAGCCTTATCATTGCATCTTCGTCGCCAAACATGGCCTCAGCCAGTGCCCTTGCCAATTCGGTCTTACCGACCCCTGTTGGCCCTAGGAAGATGAAGGAACCAATAGGTCTTGAAGGATCCTTGAGGCCTGCATAAGCCCGGCGAATAGCCCTTGATATGGCAACTACTGCCTCATCCTGGCCTATGACTCTCTTGTGGAGGATTTTTTCCATGTTCAGGAGCCGTTCAGATTCTCCTTCAGTTAAGCGCTGAACCGGTATCCCTGTCCAGCTGGCCACAATTTCAGCAATATCTTCTTCTGTCACTGTGGAGTTGTCTAGCTTATGGTCTTTCTGCCACCGCTGTTTTAATTGTTCGAGCCTTGCCTTGGTCTCCTGTTCTTTATCTCTAAGACTTGCGGCTTTTTCAAACTCTTGAGCTTTAATTGCCGCATCTTTTTCCTTCCGGATGCCTTCCAGCTCTTCCTCTACTTCTTTTAGTTCTGGAGGAGTAGTAAGGGTCTTTAGGCGAACTCTTGATGCTGCTTCATCGATGAGATCAATGGCCTTATCCGGCAAAAATCTGTCAGTAATATATCTGTGAGAGAGTTTTGCCGCAGCTTCCAAGGCTTCATCAGAAATTTTAACTCTGTGGTGAGCCTCATACCTATCTCTCAAGCCCTTTAAAATTTCAATGGTGTCTTCCACAGTGGGTTCGTCTACGGTAATGGGCTGGAAGCGCCGCTCCAGTGCTGGATCTTTTTCCACATGTTTTCTGTACTCGTCTAGGGTAGTAGCTCCTATTGTCTGAATCTCCCCTCTTGCAAGGGCAGGTTTTAAGATATTTGAAGCATCAATGGCTCCCTCAGCAGCACCGGCTCCTATGATGGTATGCATTTCGTCAATGAAGAGTATTATATTGTTTGCCTGTTTTATCTCAGCCATGACTTTCTTTAGCCGTTCTTCAAATTCGCCGCGGAATTTGGTTCCCGCTACAAGGGAAGCCATATCTAGGCTCACAACCCTTTTATCCCTTAAAATCTCAGGTATGTCTTGTTCCACGATTTTTTGAGCAAGGCCTTCCACTACGGCAGTTTTACCTACACCTGGTTCACCGATAAGGCAGGGATTGTTCTTTGTGCGCCGAGAAAGTACTTGTATAACTCGCTCAATTTCTTTTTCACGGCCAACTACTGGGTCCAGCTTACCCTCAGCGGCCAGCTCTGTCAAATCTCTACCGAACTGGTTGAGGGTGGGAGTATTGGCTGCTTTTTTATAGCTCCCTTGAGCTTTTGGGTCTCCCAAAAGATTTAAGACCTCTTTTTGTGCTTTGTCAAGGCTTACGCCCAAGTTGTTCAGCACCTGAGCTGCTACGCCTTCACCTTCTCGAATTAGTCCCAGTAAAATGTGTTCTGTGCCTACATAATTATGCCCAAGTTTTCTAGACTCATCTAGAGCAAGCTCCATAACCCTTTTTGCCCTTGGTGTATAGCCGATAGGACCTTGAATTACAAAAGGGCCTACTCCTATCATGCTCTCTACTTGACTCCTAACTTTATTTGCATCTATTCCAAGATTGGCCAAAGCTCTAGCAGCTACACCTTCACCTTCTCTTATTAAACCTAAGAGCAGATGTTCAGTGCCTACCACATTGTGCTTTAGGCGCCTAGCTTCTTCTTGAGCATAGGCAATTACTTTTTGAGCACGCTGTGTAAACTTTCCGTTCATAATCTCACCTCATTTTTGCATTTTTTCTCTTATGAAATTGGCCCGATAGAGGTCTCGCTCTAGTGGTGTAGTAGCATTTTTAGATATTTCCTGTATATACGCCGGGCCTGTCATGATAAATAATTCGTTTAAAACCGATGGCTTTAAATCTTTAATAATGCCCATGTCAACACCTAATCTCACGTCTGAAATATAAGACAGGGCTTCTTGAGATGACACAAGTTTTGCATTTGTAAGTATCCCGTAAGATCTTAAAATCTTATCTTCTAAGCGAAGTCTAGCTTCCCCTGATAAATTCTGTCTGGTTTTTCGTTCGCTCATTATGATTTGACGGGCAACGCTGACTACATTTTGTATAATATCTTCTTCTGATTTGCCTAAAGTTATCTGATTGGAAATCTGATATAAGTTGCCCTTGGCCTGAGATCCTTCGCCGTATATACCTCTTACCACAAGGCCCACTTGAGATATGGTGGAGAAAATTTGACCGATTTTATCCATCATGGTAAGAGCAGGCAAGTGCATCATCACAGATGCTCTCATGCCAGTGCCTACATTTGTAGGACATGCAGTCAAGTACCCGATTTTTTCATCAAAGGCAAAGTCCAGCTTTTCTTCCAAGAGATCATCGATCTTATCGATTTGTTTTAATGCCTCTTCTAATTGAAGGCCTGGAAGCATAACTTGTATTCTCAAATGGTCTTCTTCATTTATCATTATGCTAATACTTTCATCCTGGTTTACTATGACAGCTCCTTTTTCAGAGTTGGCTAAATCCATGCTTATAAGATGCATTTCTGAAAGCATGGTCTTTTGTTCTGCTGTCAGTTCACTCATATTATACAGTTCAATATCCCTGGAAAGGACCGGATTTTCCTTTAAAGTAAAATATACGTCATTTACTATTTTTTTTGCTTCATTATCTGAAAGAAGATGGGGGAAAGGGACGTTCCTTATATTGCGGGCAAATCTGACTCTGCTGCTTATGACTATATCGCTGTCCGGGCCAGGGGAGTTTATCCACTTTATCCTAGAAGTATCCATTAGATTTTCTAAACTCATCTGACCATCTCCTAAAAACTGTTTTCCTCTTGTTCCAATTCCTTTATTTTGTCTCTTATTACAGCTGCCCGTTCGTATTCTTCTGCATTTACAGCTTCCTGCAGTTCCCGCTTTAACCTGTTAATTTCCTGTCGTATACGAAGCTGACCTCCAGTCCTCTTAGGCACCTTTCCCACATGGACTGTTTTTCCATGAATCCTGCGGAGCATTGGATTCATTTGGCCCTTAAAGGTGTTGTAGCACTGGCTGCATCCAAAGCGGCCAGTTTTCGAAAAGCCTTGAAATGTCAATCCGCAGCCACTGCACTCTAAATCATCAGAGATATCTAAAGGAGTTTTGCTGGGAGTTTCGAAAAAACTTGACAGGAGTTTTGCCACAGAAAAACCTGTATCATCAAAGCCAAATCCGCCTAAACCCGTTGAAAGGGATATATGTTTTTCCTTAGCACAGTCTTCACAAAGATGTATTTGAGTTTTTTCATTGTTAACTATTTTGGTAATGTGAACAGTAGCAGGCTTCATTTGACATTCTTCACACAACATAATTATTTTCCCCCTTTTCTAGCTTCATGGTCCAATAAAGCTGTAATTACCGCTTTCATAATATATGCACGGACCACATCTCGGTCTGCAGGTCTTAATGGCAAATTGTATTTATTTATTACTGCACATAAAATTTTCATTTCTCTTTCTGTTATGATCTCCTCTTCCCACAATCTCTCAATAATGGCTTTGGCCTCAGAACCGGAAATGGATTCCCCTATTGCTTCAAAAATATCTTTTAAAAACTCGTCTTCTCTTATTTTTAACTTTTTTATCCTAATATATCCTCCGCCACCTCGACGGCTTTCAACAAAGTACCCCCGCTCTAAAGTAAAGCGCGTAGTTAAGACATAATTGATTTGTGAAGGTGCACATTGAAAGCGATTTGCCATCTCATTTCGCTGTATTTCCAGAATCCCTTCCGGCATCTCATCAAACATTTTTTTTATAAAATCCTCTATAATATCTGAAAGGTTAGCCATGTCATCATCCTCTCAAAGGGAACTTTATATCTTTGACTTTCTCTGACCTTCATCTATATTATATTTTAAACTAGAAAAAAATGCAAGCTTTACACAAAAAACATAAGGGAGGATTTTTTGTCCTCCCTTATGTCACTGTTTCTTTTTTTTCTTAGCTGCTGCAATTTCATCAGAGATTTCAATAAGACGGCTTGCCCTTTGTTCTTGGTCTTCAAAAGAAGTCCAACCCATTAAGCTGGGGATTATTTCTCCATACATGGTATCATCCAAGAGTTGATCTTCTATTAAACTGTCAACTTTCTTTTTGTGAATATCCTCAACTCGGTCTGGTGTTGGACCTACGTGCATCTTTTTTCGAGACCTTACCATGGCGTCCCCTCCTTGAAACTTTGCTTATCTAAAGCTTTTCCTTAAATTAAAACTTAAATTCAAAAAAGGAGGGAACATATTATGGTAATATTATTCTTTGTTTTCCTGAGCCTGAGCTATTACTTTTTCCGCAATGGGTGCCGGAACTTCCTCATAATGACTGAAGCTAAAGGAGAAGGAACCTCTGCCTTGAGTCATGGAGCGCAGGTCTGTAGCGTAGCGGAACATTTCTGCCATGGGCACTTGAGCTTTGATATGCTGCATTCCATCTTTTGGCTCCATTCCTAAGACACGACCACGGCGTTTGTTCAAATCGCCGATAATATCTCCCATGTAGTTGTCAGGAACAACTACAGTCACATCCATAATTGGCTCAAGCAGCACAGGATTTGCCTGAGCTGCGCCCTTCTTAAATGCCATAGAGCCAGCTATCTTAAAGGCCATTTCAGAAGAGTCAACAGGGTGATAGGAACCATCGTATAATATGGCCTTTACGCCTACCATTGGATAACCAGCCAGCACACCCTCTTTTAAGGCTTCTCTGATACCTTTTTCAACTGCTGGGACATATTGTTTAGGTACAACACCGCCAAATATCTTGTCTTCAAATTCAAACTCTTTTTCAATGTCTAAGGGCTGTATTTCTAACCAAACATGACCGTATTGACCGCGGCCACCACTTTGTTTTTTATGTTTGCCTTCTACTTTAGTAGTTCCGCGGATGGTTTCACGATAGGGCACTGCAGGGGTATCTAAGACCATTTCAGAACCAAATTTATTTGAAAGTCTTGCACTTAATACTTCTAAGTGAATCTCACCCATGCCTGACACTAATAATTGACCAGTTTCGTTGTTTTTAGTAACTTCAAAGGTCTTGTCTTCTTCCATAAGCCTTGAAAGACCTGATGATATTTTTTCCTCATCGCCGGAGGACTTAGGCGCTGCAGCCAGGGTCAACACAGGTTTTGGGAACTCTATTGGCTTGAGAATGATGGGATTATCTTTTAATCCAAGGGTATCATTTGTACTGGTATGTTGTAGTTTTGCAACTGCGGCTATGTCCCCTGCAAAAACTTCGGTGACATTTTCCTGCTTCTTGCCTCTCAAGACATAAATCTGGCCCAGTTTTTCAGTTTGATCTTGTGTCACATTGTAAACTGTAGAATCGGATTTTAGACTACCTGAAAACACCTTAAACAGTGTCAGCTTACCCACATAGGGGTCTGCCATTGTCTTAAATACCAGCGCTGAAAATGGTTCATCGGCACTGCATTTTCTTGTAACTTCCTCATCTGAACCAGGCTTTGTCCCCACTTCATCTGGACGATCTGCCGGTGAGGCTGAATAATTTACTATTGTGTCCATAAGTAGGCTAATTCCTTTATTTTCTAAGGATGAACCGCAAAGGATTGGATAAATATCCCCTTGACGGACGCCTATGCGCAATCCCTTTTGAATTTCATCTTGGGTTAATTCTTCTCCTTCTAAATATTTCATCAAAAGATCGTCATCGGTTTCAGCTACAGCTTCCATTATCATGGAGCGATAGTTTTCCATCTCGTCTTTTAATTCATCGGGGATTGGGGATTCTTTTACATTCTTGCCGTCAAAAGTGTAGGCTTTTTGGGCCACAACATCTACAATGCCATTGAAGTTTGCTTCAGCCCCTATGGGAAGTTGGAAGGGAACGGCCTTGGGACCAAAAAATTCACGAATCTGTTCCAGGACTTTATTAAAATTGGCATTTTCCCGATCCATTTTATTTACGAAGAAAAAGCGTGGTATCCCTGCCTCCTGGGCATATTTAAATACCTGCTCTGTGCCTACTTCTACGCCAGACACGGCACAAGTAACCAATACTGCATTTTCTACAACCCTTAAGGTGCTTTTGACTTCCCCTACAAAGTCAAAATATCCAGGGGTATCAAGGATATTTATCTTTATATTTTTCCACTCACAAGGAGCAAGTGTTGTGCTAATAGAAATTTTCCTTTTAATCTCTTCTGGATCGTAGTCGCAGACTGTGTTGCCATCGTCTATTTTACCTATGCGATCAATGACACCGGCATTGTACAGCATGGCTTCTGCTAGAGATGTCTTTCCTGAACCGCTGTGCCCTATGAGACCTATATTTCTTATCATATCGCTTTTATAGTTTTTCAAATCCGATCTCCTCCTTAATGTTGACTTGCAGAAATATATAAAAGGCCATATGTATTTATTCTACTTATGTTAAGGGTTTTCCTGCTAATATTTTAAGGAAAATCTTTATTATGAAAATAATATCACAAACAGTTTTCCTGGGCAACTTAAGTTGACACAGTTTTTTGCTTTCTGCTATAATAAAAAAAAATTACATATTCTGGTCGCTGAATCCAATCTATGTAGAATGGAGCGGGGGAACCACTTTTTGGGGTGCATCTTCGCAAGAAGTAGGGCTACTCTTCGGCCCGAACCCGTCAGCTAACCTCGTAAGCGTTAGAAGAGGAGATTGATAGTTAATATTTTTGCCATTCCATAAGCTATGGATCTCCATAGCTTATTTTTTTTAAAAATAGAAAATAATAATCGGAGAAGGGAGGGCTTTTATTGATAAGCTTCAAAAATGTAACTAAGAGATTTGATAATTTCACTGCAGTTGATAACTTAACTATAAATTTTAATAAAGGGGAAACCATCGTCTTAATCGGCCCCAGCGGCTGTGGTAAAACAACTACTTTGCGCATGATAAATCGCTTAATAGAGCCCACAGAAGGCACCATCTACATCAATGGAACAGATATTAGCAAACTGGATGTGGTGGAACTTAGGAGGAATATCGGCTATGTGATACAGCAGATTGCCCTTTTTCCTCATATGACTATCGCTCAAAACATAGGCCTTGTCCCATATCTTAAAAACTGGCCAGAAAAAAAGCGGAAAGAGCGAGTTGAAGAACTCCTGGAGTTTGTGGGCATGCCTCCGTCCGAGTTTTATCATCGCTATCCAAATGAATTAAGTGGTGGTCAGCAGCAGCGAATCGGTGTAGCCAGAGCTTTGGCAGCAGACCCGGAGATTATTTTGATGGATGAACCCTTTGGAGCTGTTGATCCCATCACCAGGGCCACCCTGCAGGAAGAGCTCCTGCAGATGCAGGACAAGCTGGGCAAGACCATAATCTTTGTAACCCATGATATGGACGAAGCCTTGAAACTGGCTGATAAAATAGCCATTATGAAAGACGGCAAAGTACTTCAATATGACAGCCCTGAGCAGCTATTGACAAACCCTGCCCATGGCTTTGTGGAAGAATTCATCGGCAAAGATAGATTGATCAGACAACCAGAGTTTATTAATGTAAAAGATATCATGATAAAAAATCCTGTCACTATACTTCCCGAAAGGACTTTGACCCAGGCCTTAGAAAAGATGCGCCGGCAAAAGGTAGACAGCCTCATGGTAGTGGACAAGACTGACAAGTTTATTGGACTGATTACGGCCAATGATGTGCTTCAAAACTTTGACAATGCAGAAAAGGTAGCTGAAATATATAAGACTGATGTCCACTATGTATCAGAAGATGCCAATGTAAGTCAGGTACTGGCAATAATGGCTGAAAAGCAGGTGGGCTATGTTCCCGTTATCAGCGACGATCAAAAACTTTCGGGCCTTATAACAAGGTCTAGTTTAGTCAATGTCCTGGGTCAACGTTTAACTAAGTGAAGGGAGTGGGAAAAGTGACATTGCTTAGTTATTTTCTTAATAATCCTGATACAATATTTCGCTTAATCCTTGAGCACTTGCAGCTGACAGGCTCTGCAATACTCACAGCTATAATTATTGGCGTCCCATTAGGTATTGCCATAACTCGACATAAACGGTTGGCAGATATTATGCTTGCCATTACAAGTGTATTTCAAACAATTCCCAGCATCGCTTTTTTTGGCCTTTTAATACCGTTTTTGGGTATCGGTAAAAGGACTGCCATATTGGTGCTTTTCCTATACGCCCTTTTGCCAATAGTAAAAAACACTTATACAGGCATTAAAGAGGTATCACCCTTTATGATAGATGCAGGACGGGGCATGGGCATGACCAATATGCAGATACTGCGCATGGTCGAGTTGCCTCAATCCCTTTCCGTCATCATGGCAGGAGTTAGAATCGCAACGGTAATAAATATTGGAACAACCACCATTGCCGCATATATCGGGGCAGGTGGTCTAGGGGAATTGATTTTTACTGGAATACAAATGTACAGAAATGAGATGATATTAGCAGGTGCTATCCCTGCAGCAATCCTGGCAATTTTGGCAGACCAGGTGCTGGGATATGTGGAGTATAAGCTGACTCCAAAAGGTCTTCGAAAAACAAAGTAAATTTTAGGAGGTGCTTTTAGTGCAGAGAAAGTGGCGGTTTTTAACCTTTGTAATTTTAATTGGCATCTTTGTGTTGGTAGGTGTAACTGGCTGCGGTGGTTCAAAAGAAGCTGAAATAATACGAGTTGGTGGCAAAAACTTTTCTGAACAGTTCATCATGGCCGAAATGCTGAGCATTCTAATAGAGGAAAACACCGACCTAAAGACTGAATTAAAGACAAACCTGGCGTCAAATGTTATTTTAAATGCCATAAAATCTGACCAAATCGATTTATATTTAGAGTATACCGGCACAGGTTTAATCAGCCTTGGAATGGAGCCCATAACTGATCCAGATGAGGTTTACGAAATTGTCAAGGAAGAATTTGACAAGCAGTTTAACATAAAGTGGATGAAGCCTTATGGTTTTAACAACACCTATGCCATGGTGGTAACGAAAGAAACAGCTGAAAAATACAACTTAAAGACAATATCCGACATGGCCAAAGTAGCCAATGAGTTGACCCTTGGCTGCACATATGTCTTCACGGAAAGGGATGACGGCTATCCAGGTCTCAGTAAACATTACGACTTTGAGTTTGCCGATGTAAAGGGCATGGATCCTGCTTTAATGTATCAAGCCCTAGTTGAAGGAAGTGTGGATGTTATAAGCGCTTTTGCCACTGAAGGTCGAATCGCTGCCTTTGATTTGGTAATTTTAGAAGACGACAAACAGTTTTTCCCGCCATATGACGCAACTGTTATCGTAAGGGGAGAAATTCTGGAGAAACATCCGGAATTGGAAGAAGTGCTAAATAAATTAGCAGGCCGCATTGATGATACCAAAATGGCAGAGCTCAATGCAGCAGTAGATTTAGACAAACGGGAACCAAAAGATGTGGCCAGAGAATTTCTGGAAGAAGAAGGTTTAATATAAGGAGAAAGAAGGACTGGCAACTTGCCAGTCCTTCTTATATAACTTTAAACACATCAGTGAGATAAATATGCTCCGCCCTTAAGAGCGGAGCTTGCCATGTTATCTTAGCTTTATATTTGGGAGTAATTTGGAGCTTCTTTGGTGATATATATGTCATGGGGATGACTTTCTCTTAAGCCTGCATCGCTGATTCTGATAAATTTTGCTTGTTTAAGCTCTTCAATATTTTGGGCTCCACAGTAACCCATGCCTGCCCGCAAGCCCCCTACCAACTGATATACCGTCTCTGCAAGGGGCCCTTTGTATGGCACCCGGCCTTCAACACCTTCAGGCACCAGCTTCTTCACATCTTCCTGAAAATACCTGTCTTTACTGCCACTCTCCATGGCTTCCAGAGAACCCATACCCCGGTAAACCTTAAAGCTGCGACCTTTATATATTTGGATTTCCCCAGGGCTTTCCTCTGTCCCTGCAAAGAGGCTCCCCAACATCACCGTATCTGCTCCTGCGGCTATAGCCTTGACTATATCTCCGGAATATTTAATTCCACCGTCAGCAATAATGGGTATATTATATTTTTTAGCTTCCTCGGCACAATCATAAATTGCTGTTATCTGAGGCACTCCTATCCCTGCCACAACTCTAGTTGTGCATATGGAGCCAGGTCCCATGCCTACTTTAACTGCATCTGCTCCGGCCTTTATTAAATCCCTGACAGCCTCTGCAGTAGCCACATTGCCGGCAATGACTTGCAATTCCGGATACAGCTCTTTTATGCGATAAACGGCGTCAATAACTCCCTTAGAGTGACCGTGGGCAGTATCTACAACTACAACGTCCACGCTGGCTTCTACCAATGCCTTTAGGCGTTCTTCCATGTCTCCTGTAACTCCCACTGCTGCCCCTACCAACAGTCTGCCTTTTTGGTCCTTGGCTGAGTTGGGATATTTGATGGCTTTTTCAATGTCCTTGATAGTTATCAAGCCTTTAAGATTAAAGTCATCATCAACTATGGGAAGTTTTTCTATCTTGTGCTTTTTGAGAATTTCTTTGGCTTCATCAAGGGTGGTACCCTCCGGTGCCGTCACTAAATTGTCTTTAGTCATAACTTCTTTAATTTTTTTGTTCCTATCGTCTTCAAAGCGAAGATCCCTGTTTGTTATAATGCCAACCAGTTTAGTTCCCTCGGTAATAGGCACACCGGATATTTTGTACCGCTCCATAAGCTCCAGAGCTTCTCCCACCAGGTTGTCAGGCCCCAGATAAAAGGGATCCACTATAACCCCGTGCTCAGAACGCTTAACCTTGTCCACTTCCAGGGCTTGCCTTTCAATGGACATGTTCTTATGGATAATGCCTATGCCGCCCTCTCTGGCAATGGCAATGGCCAGCCGGGCTTCAGTTACCGTATCCATTCCTGCACTGACGATAGGTATATTTAGTTTTATTTTATTAGTCAGTCGAGTTGTTATATCCACGTCTTTCGGCAATACCTGGGATTTTGCAGGTATTACCAAGACATCGTCAAAACTCAAACCCTCCTTGACAAATTTATCCAAAAAATCGCCCCCAATAATTTTTTCTACAATTATTATCCCAAAGTTTATCAAAGTTTAACACCAGTGTCAACAAGTAGTACAGCCGCTATTTGAATGCTATTTCATATCCAAATACTTGATTTACCTGTAAAAAAAGGATACAATAAAAAAGAAAATAAAGGGGAGTAATTCGGGCTTTTGCCTTTGAAAGTTCAACATGCTGGCAAAAATTTTATGCCTGGACTTTCACCGCTTGCGGGAATGAGACCTTTATTTCGGATATTAATTATTCGAAATAAAGGTTTTTATATTTGCCCAAGGGGGGAATGATACTTTTAGAGTAATGTTTTTTCACAACAAGTGAAAAAAGTAACATATTATTATCTACAAGATTGAGGTGTGTTCTTTTGGATTTAAAACTTTTTTTAATGGCTTTCGGTATGTTGTTTCTTGCTGAACTTGGGGACAAAACACAGCTTGCAGTTTTTACTCTTGTAACCCAGTATAAAAAGCCTCTACCTATATTCTTAGGGGCTTCCCTTGCACTAATTCTAGTTACTCTAATCGGTGCCTTGTTTGGAGAAGCAGTATCACGATATGTTCCCGAAGCATATCTTAAGCTTATTGCAGGGCTTTTATTTGTGGGAATCGGAATCTTTGTTTTAATTGAGGCCCTCCCAGAAGCAATACATCAGCTGGGACGTGGGTAAAGGAAACAGAATTACAACATTGACCGCATTGGAGTATCTCACTGCACTGGTCTTGCAACTTCCATGAGGCTTGCCCAGGAATTTCAAGAAAAGTTTTTCTTCTGCAATGTAGGAACTGTAATTGAAGGATAGCAAGAATGGGCGTTTCTATTTGACTGCTAGGCTGTGCACAAAAGAGATTATGGCGACAATTTTTGTCACTATAATCTCTTTTTTTATTTTCAATTATCCTTATAAAAAACAAATTTACACATTGACAACTGTCCCATTTAGTGGTTTGATTAAATACGGACATTCTATTAATTAATAAGAGTATTGTTCGGATTATAACGAACTTGCCGCAGGAGGGAGTAATTATTATGCTAAACTTTGGTACTCTAATGATTACTTTTAGTCTTGCCCTTATGGGTTCAATTACTTGGCTAGGTTACATTTTTAGCAAAAGGAAAATGCAAGACAGCGACTCATATTTTACTGCTGGCAGGAATATTACTACAGCTTTTATGACTGCCACATTCATTGCTTACGCTGTAGGCACAGGCCTTATTTTCTCTCCAGGGGAAATGGCATATTTGGAAGGGCTTACAGCAATGATAGGATATGGACTGGCCATTTCTCTATCATATATTGCTTTTTTGCCAGTTTCAGGCCGTATCAAAGAATTGATTCCCGAAGGCAATACCATCGGAGAATATGCCAAAGTCAGATATGGGAAAATAATGTACATTGTGGTGCTATTCGTCAGTATTGTTTACATGTTTTGTCTACTTGCTGCAAATCTCATAGGTGCAGGTATCGCTTTTAATTATATTGGCAAAGTACCTCTGTATATAGGTGTTTTAGTTATCGGTGTGCCTGTCATCATTTATACAACTTACGGAGGACTTGGAGCAGCCATATTTACAAACGGCCTCCAGGCTATTCTAATAACTCCTATGCTTTTCATAACAGCCCTTATAGCCTTTAAAAATTCCGGCGGGCCTGCAGCCATATATGAAGGAATACAGCAGCATGCCCCTGAGTTCCTGAAAGTATTTCACCCGACAGGTCTAGAATTCGCCTTAATGATAATTATAGCTGTATCTGCAGCAGAGCTTTTAAATCAAGCCCTTTGGCAGCGGGTATATTCTGCCAAGGACATTAGGGTTGTAAAAAAGGGACTTATCAGCGCTTCTTTTATGACTTTTCCCATGACAATAGTAGCTGCATCTTTTGGACTAATGGCTGTAGCTTACAATATGGAACTGCCTCATCCCTCAATCGCCACAGCCCTTATGGCTGATTACCTGCTTCCACCGTGGGCATCCATGATTTTCATGATGATAATCGTCCTTGCTGCAACTTCTACAGCTTCTGACGCCCTTGCAGGTTTTTCATCTATGGCTTCCCTTGATATAATTAAGAGCTTTATGCCGAATTTAGCTCCAGAAAAGGCGGTCCTGGTTGGCAGGATTTCCACTGTCGTCTTTGGAGTAGGTGCAATGCTAGTTGCCTTTAAAGCTCCGTCAATACTGTTTTTATTGCTGACAGCAGACTTGGTAGCTGCCGCAGCCGTTATTCCCGTTGTAGCAGGCCTCTTTAATGCAAACATCAGCGGCAATGCTGCAGCAATGGGGACAATACTTGGAATTTTGATCGGCCTTCCACTATTCCTTAACAACCAACACTTATTGAGTTTTGTAACTGCAATTATCGTGTCTTCTGCTGTCATATTTGTTTATGCTAAGATTAAACCGGCTAAATTTGATTTTAATAAACTTAAAGAACATATAAGAGCCGTTGATTAGAGGAGGTTAACAATGACTTATTCAGCAGCTTTTTTCAGTATTCTCATGTGGATTTCCTTGGCTGGTCTAGTGGTGGATTTTGCTTTTCAGCTGTGGTACAACATAGTTGACTTTAAAAACAAGACCTTATGGTAGGTAAAGGAGTGGGATTTTAAATGGATCGGAACGAAGCTAGAAAGAAAATTTGGGAAGAATTGAGGAAGGTGGCAAAGCCTGATTCAAGATTTCACTGGAATTTCGCTGAATTTATAGCAGATTATGAAGGCAGCGACAAAGGGGCAGAGCTTATTCGAAACTTGGAAGTTTATAAAAAGGCTCAGGTAATATTCATAACTCCTGATAACAACATGGAAAAGCTTAGGGAGTTTGCCTATAAGGACAAAAAAACACTACTTACCACTACTTATGGCATAAACCGCGGCTTTCAAGTAATTTACCCTGGAGATGTCCCCGAAGGCAAGGAAGAGCTGGCCACTACTTTAGATGGAATGGAAAAATTCATGAAACCCATTTCCCTACAAGAAATCAAAGAAAAGCTTGGAAAAGTGGATTTGCTGGTGACAGGAGCTTCTGCCATCACCCCTTCCGGCATACGCTTTGGCAAGGGTCATGGATATTTTGATTTAGAGTGGGCAATGCTGTGGGAAATTCAAGTGGTAGACCTCAAGACGCCTGTAATTGCGGTAGGCCATGACTGTCAGGTTGTGGACGTAGATATAGAAGTTACCCCCCATGATACCATTGTAGATTATATTGTCACACCTACAAGAGTGATAAATGTGAACTCTGATATTCCAAAACCATCCCAAGGGGTAATTTGGGACAAGTTGGAAGATGGCATGATTGAAAACATTCCTCCGCTGCGGGAATTATATGATTTAAAACACAGATAAGAAAAAGATAAGACAAAACCTGCCTAACAGCACAAAAAAGCATCCAAGAAAAT
>JAMNZY010000196.1 GCA_023622055.1 Bacillota bacterium | reverse complement strand
GTTTGATATTGGGAAATGCCTTCTTTTATACTTTCACCTTTAGAGACAACCACATTTAAAATACACGCTGCCCTTGCCCCCCGCAGGCGGGCTACGGTGTAGAGGGTTGCCGTCTCCATGTCTGAGGCCAGTATGCCTTTGCTGCTCCAGTACTTTACTATCTCTTCTTGTAAGTCGCAGTATAAACTATCGTGACTTCTGACTACACCGGGTACATATGTATATTTTAATTTTTCGGCAGTCTCTATTATACAGCTGGTCAGTTTAAAATCAGATACAGCCGGATAATTTTCCGATACATACATTTTCGATGTGCCGTCTTCTCTTACAGCAGCAACGGGGATTACCAGATCCCCTATTTTAATTCCGGGCTGCAGGGCACCGGCGCTGCCTATTCTCAAGAAGTTCTTGCCCCCACAGGCAATGAGCTCTTCTAGGGCTATGGCACAGGATGGGCCGCCTATGCCTGTGGAAGTTATAGTTATGGGCACTCCTTTGTATTTTCCGGTAACAGTTCTAAATTCCCTGTTAAAAGCCACTTCCCTTGCCTCATCTAAAAACTTGGCTGCCCTTATGACCCGCTGAGGGTCTCCCGGCAAAATCACATTTTCTGCTATATCTCCTTTATTGCAGAGTATATGTGGTTGAAGCATGTTTATACTCCTTTCAAACATTTAGTTATTTTCTTTATAGAGAACAGTAGATTGTTTCTTTAAGATAAATCTAATAATAAGGATTTTGCAAACTGCCTATTTAAGTTTTGCTTTTTTTTAATACAGATTCTGTTAATTGAGTTTTAATAACGCATCAAGGAACCCCTCTGATAAACTAGGATGGACAAAAAGGCTGTTTAATATCTGGTCTACACTGAGTTTTTCCTTTAGCAAAATATCAAGGAACCCCACTAATTCTGAAACATCTCTTCCCACCATCCATATGCCCTGCAGCTTGTTTTGTCCATCTACCAATACTTTTATAAAGCCCTCTTTGTATCCCTTGGATATTCCTCTCCATGTTTTGGAAAATTCATTTTTTATGACTTTATATTGTATGCCTTTTTGCTGCAGTTCCCATTCCTGTAGGCCCACACCAGCTATTTCAGGGGTTGTAAATATTGCCCTGGGAATGCCTTCATAACTTATGTCTTTTAAGAAAGCTTTCCTGCCCAAAATATGCAGGGCAGCTGATATTCCCTGATTTATGGCTGCACTTCCCATGAGACACTTGCCGTTTACATCACCAACAGCATACACCTTTGGCACGCTGGTAAGGAAGTTGTGGTCCACTGCAATTCCCTCTTTGCCATATTCAATCCCTATATCACCTGCACCTTTGGGGATATTTGGCAATCGGGAAAGACAAACAAGACATTTTTCCCCTGTCAGCTTTTTCCCAGTCTGCAATGTAATTACTGCCCCGTCTTGGGATTCCTCAATTTCCACCACCTTATTTCCAGTAGAAAAATTCACGTTTAAAGCCTTTAACATGTCTATTACAGGTCGTTTTAAATCCGTATCATTGCCCGGCAAGATTTCATCAAACATTTCTATTACACTGACTTTTACACCAAATTTGGCAAAAAGGGCCGCAAACTCTATACCTTCCACATTTCCCCCTAAAATGATCATATCTTTTGGAAGTCGGTCTAAAAAAAGGGCTTCTTTATGTGTCAATATATGGTTTCCACATGGGACATCAGAGATATGAGCTGGTCTGCTTCCGGTGGCTATTACTATGTTTTTGGCTTTTATGATATTATCTTGAACCTTTACTGCATCCCTTTCCACAAATTGGCCTTCACCATATACTATTTTTACACCTGCTCCTTTAAGGTCAGATTCCAACTTGTTTTGAACAGCTGCCAGTTTTATGCCATAATCTTCCAAGAGCTGCTGAAAAGATATATTTGGATTTTCTTTTATACTGTCTAGAAGTATTTTTACCGGCAGTGCACCATAGCCAAATCCTGTCCCTCCCAGGGCTTCCTTTTCTACCAAGGTTACATGAAGGCCATTTAAGGCACATAAAAGAGCAGTATAATAGCCTGCAGACCCGCTGCCCAAGACCAACACATCTACCATGAGACAGCCTCCTCACCTAGTCAAGTTGCCTGCCGCTTGTGACTGGCTTTTATCAATCCTTCCGGCCTTTGCTTGCAGAGCTTTCTTGTCCCTTTCCCTTTTAACTACTGCAATCAGCACCAATACTGTAACTATATATGGAAACATCTGGGTAAACTGGGACGGAATGCCCACTCCCTGCAGCCTTATGCCAAGGGCATCAAAAAAGCCAAATATCAGTGCTGCCACATATGTCATCAAAGGGTTGGCAGAGCCAAAAATGATGGCTGCCAATGCTATAAATCCTCTATTGGCACTCATGTTTTCCGTAAAAAGAGTGAGATATCCCAGTGAAAGGTGTACTCCTGCAAAGCCGCAAAGGATTCCACATAAAATGCTGCTTGCAAACTTTATCTTATCTGAACTTATCCCAACGGTATCAAGGGCCTCGGGAAACTCTCCCGCTGCTCTAAACCACAGGCCATAGGGGGTTTTGTATAGGAATATGTATATGGCAATAACCAGTATCCAGCTGATATAAACAAAGAGGGAGTGGTTGTTTAAAAGCACATTTAGTATTGGGATTTTATCAATAAATGCTATGTTTATGTCTGGCAGAGGCTGAATTCTAGGAGAAGAAAAGGCTCCCTTTACTCCAAATATGCTTCTTAAGAGAAACATGGTAAGGCCTCCGGCAAACATGTTTATGGCAATACCTACGATAAATTCGTCGGATTTTAATTTGATGACGAAGAGGGCAAAAACTATTCCGATGATTATTCCAGATGTGACGGCAAATAAAATGCCCATAAGATAACTTTCAAAAAAATAACTGCCTGCAACTCCAAAAAAGGCGCCTAGTAAAATCATGCCTTCCATGCCGATGTTTAAGATTCCCGTATGGGATGTAAGCAGCCCACCCAATGCCGCTAAAATCAGGGGGGTGGCAGTTCTAATGGTGTTCTGCAGCAGGGTTATGTTGAAAATTTCCCTATACATCTCCCCTTACCCCCTCTTTTGCATGTATTCTCCTTAGGATTTGAGCAAAGCCCTTTTCCCCTGCAATGAATAAAATTATAATTGCCTGTATCACAAGGACCAGTTCCGATGGAATTGCCGTTTCAAATTCCATGGCAATGGAACCGGTTTTTAAAATGCCAAAGAAAATGGACATAAGTATAACTCCCACCACTTTGTTTTTAACTATTAAGGAGACCAGCATGCCGTCAAAGGCATATCCAGGAGATATGGCCTGCAGGAACCTGTAATGATTTCCCAATACTTCAAAGGCGCCGGCTATTCCGCACAGGACTCCGGAAATAATCATGGCAATGACCATATTCCTTTCGGCATTTATTCCCCCGTATTTGGCAAATATCAGATTTGTGCCTATCATCTTAAAGTCATAGCCCACTGAAGTCTTTTCCATAAGGTAATATATGGCCAGGGCTATAACTGCAGTAAAAAATATGCCTGTGTGCAGTTTGGAACGGGCCACCAGCCTTAAAAGCTTATAAGCAGGGGCTATCATCTCAGTGGCACCCATTTTCCCAACGGAAGATGCAAAAGGGTAATTTGCCAGGTATCCGGTAAATAATATGGCAATGCTGTTAAACATTATAGTTGTAATGACTTCATCAATTCCGTATTTCACTTTGAGAAGGGCCGGTATCAAGGCATAAAATCCGCCGGCCAGTGCTGCAAAAATAAGAGCCAAGGGAATACCTATGAGGCCAGGAAGGTTTGTAAAGGTAAATCCTACATATGCTGCGGCAAAGGCTCCTAGATACAGCTGCCCTTCACCGCCAATGTTGAAAATACCGCTGCTGAAAGCCACTGCCGTGGCCAATCCCGTCAAAATCAGAGGCACAGTTTTGGCAAGGGTTGTAGCCATTTTATAAGGACTGCCTAAAGAGCCATTTATTAAGGAAGCATATGCCGTAAGGGGACTTTTGCCGTTGGCAAGGATTATCAAGGCACCGATTATTAGTGCAAGGACAATGGATAAGGCCAGTGAAAAGATATATTCTAAATCCTGGGATAGTTTTATTTTCTTCACATCATCACCCCGCCGTGGATAAATTTTTGCCAGTCATGTAAAGACCTATTGCCTGCTTTGTCACATCAGCAGTCATAAACTCTCCCGTTAATTTGCCTTCGTAAATAGTTACAATCCTGTCAGATAAACGGAAAATTTCATCTAAGTCGGCTGAAATCAGCAGTATGGCCCTGCCTGCATCCCTCATTTCTATAATTTGGCGGTGGATAAACTCTATGGCTCCTATATCAAGGCCCCGGGTAGGCTGTGAAATAATAAGGATTGGGGAATTGAAGGAAAACTCTCGGGCTACAACTAGTTTCTGCATATTTCCTCCAGAAAGGCTCTTTACTTTGGTCTGCCCTGAAGGTGTCCGAATGTCAAATTGTTTTATGAGCTGGGCTGTCTTTTGGTATATGGCCTTTTTGTTTAATTTCATCCCAAAGCTTTCGTATGGTTTTTTATGCTGATATCCCATCAGCAAATTTTCATTTACCGAAGCTTCAGGGGCCAGACCTGTTTTGAGTCGGTCTTCAGGTATATGGGAAATCCCCATTTTGCGAAACTCAGAAGGAGACCTGTTTGCCATGTCCTTTCCGTTGACAAGTATGCTGCCTTCCTCCACCTTCCTCAAGCCTGTCAGAGCTTCCACCAATTCTGTCTGACCATTTCCCTCTACTCCTGCCACACCTAATATTTCACCTGCAGCGACGGAAAAACTAATGCCGTCCACTGCAATAAAGCCCCGATTGTCCCTTACAACCAGATTCTTTACTTCCATCAGTGTCTTGCCCTTGTTTTGATTTGCATGAAACTTATCAAAGACCACTTCTTTACCTACCATCATTTCGGCTAGTATTTGTTCAGTGGCGTCTTTGGTGTCCATAGTCCCCACCAGCTTTCCTCTGCGCATGACACTTACTCTGTGGGAAACCTCCAACACCTCTTGAAGTTTGTGAGTGATGATGATAATTGTCTTGCCCATGTCTTTAACCAGCCGCCGCATAATGGCAAATAACTCTTGGGTTTCCTGGGGAGTCAGCACCGCCGTGGGTTCATCTAAAATTAATATATCCGCCCCCCTATAGAGGACTTTTAGTATTTCTATGCGCTGCTGTATGCCCACTGACAAGTCTTCTACCTTCTGATAAGGGTCTACGTAAAGGCCGTACTTTTCAGAAAGTGCTTTTGTTATTATAACTGCTTCTTCAAAATCCATAAAAACAGTGTTTTTTCTAGGTTCACTTCCCAAAACTACATTTTCTGCCGCAGTAAAGGAAGGCACCAGCATAAAGTGTTGGTGGACCATGCCTATGCCGTTTTTAATGGCAATTTGAGGATTTGCCACATTCATAAGGCGGCCATTAATGTAAATTTCACCTGCTGTGGGTTGATACAAGCCATAAATTATCTTCATAAGGGTTGATTTTCCTGCACCGTTTTCCCCTACAATGGCATGAATTTCCCCACGCCTTATTTCCAAGTTTATATTGTCATTTGCCACAACTCCGGGAAAAACCTTGCTTATGCCCACTAATTTGATTATGCTTTCCTGCATCTTTTTGCTTATTTTGCTGTTGGCACTTGTATTTCACCGCTCTTGACTTTTGCCTTTATTTCTTCAACTTTCTCTTTAATTTCATCAGGCACTATCTGCTTCATATCTGGGGTGCCGTAGCCTATATCCACACCGCCTTCATTAATGCCATAGTAGATAACTTTGCCAGGTTCGAAGGTGCCGTCTATAATTTTCTCGATAGTCTCAAACACCGAAAGCCCAACGCCTTTAATCATGCTGGCAACAATGACATCAGGGTTTATGTACCTTTGATCTGTATCTACACCAATAGCATAGGCTTTAGCTTCTTTAGCTGCTTCAAATACTCCTTCCCCTGTCTTGCCTGCAGCATGAAATACAATATCTGCACCTTTAGCATAAAGGGCCAATGCACATTCTTTACCTTTGGCCGGATCTTCAAAATCCCCTGCATAAATAGTCTCGACTCTAACTTCCTCGTCTATGTACTTGGCTCCCGCTTCATATCCAACTTGGAAGTTTCTAATGACAGGCAGGTCTACGCCACCTACCATTCCTATGATTTTTTCCTCATTTATGCCTTCAATGGAAGTTTCTTGGGTGAGCATGGCAGCTAAAGCTCCTGCCAAGAATGTCCCTTCATTTTCCAGATAGGTTATACAGGTTATGTTGTCAAATCCTTCTACCACATTGTCTAGATAAATATAGTTTACCTCAGGGTATTCTGGTGCCACTTCTTGAATCACATCAAAAAACTCAAATCCAACAACCACAACTGCCTGGGCATTTTCTGATGCTTGAATCAATTGGTCCTGATAAAGGGACGGATCGTTTTTGCATTCCAGGACACTTCCTTCAATGCCCAGCTCTTTTTTGGCCCGCTCAAATCCCTCATGAGAGGAGTCGTAAAAAGAGCGGTCACCTAAACCTCCTGACAGAACCAAAGCCACTTTTAAAGGCTCTTTTTCTTCATCTCCAGGCTCTGCCGGCACCTCTTCCTGCTGCTTTTGTGCATCATCAGTCTTGCCGCATCCGGTTAACACCAGACCTCCAATTAGCATCAAGATAAGCAACACAGCAATGGTTTTTTTCATAGCAATCCCCCTTTTTTTATGGGCTTTTACGCCCTTATTGCCTTTAAAGTACGTCCTCTTCTTTTTTCAGGCCATCAAGGTCTTTTACAATTATTGATTTATTTTTAATTTCTACAATATCCTTTTCCTTTAGTTGTTTCAGAATTCTGTTAATACTTCTAGTTGTAGCCACAAACTGCTCACTCAATCGCTCTCGGTCAAAGGGAATTTCAATATGCTCATCAGTTATAGTATCTTCATCAACACTTCGCAGGAGAAA
The DNA here is from genome assembly GCA_023622055.1 of Bacillota bacterium. Classification (GTDB taxonomy): domain Bacteria; phylum Bacillota; class Thermosediminibacteria; order Thermosediminibacterales; family Tepidanaerobacteraceae; genus DTU063. The sequence continues at coordinate 594 of JAMNZY010000196.1, read as the reverse complement.
ATTGCATATGCGGTATTTTAAGGGATACAGTGTGTCTTCTCCGGCTTTTTTTGACAGCCTGTAAAAACTTTCACATAAAGTATTAATCAGATACAGCAAAAAGTTTTTATCCAGCTCCACCCATCGCAAAAAATTAGTGCGCGATATTCTCCAAATCTTGGCCTCTGTTATGGTCTCCACAGAGCAAACATAGGGTTTTTTGCTGAATACTTCCAGTTCCCCAAAGTAGTCACCTTTTTTGTAAATTGCCTGGGAGTACTTCTTGCCCTCTTTTGAAATCCTATATATATTTACAAGGCCTTCTGCAATAACATAGAAATAATCATATTGGTGATCTTGATGACAGATTATGTATTCTTTAGGATATTCCTTTAATTCAAACTGATTTAATATTTCATAAGGACACTCTTTGAACATCTTGTAATTTACTTTTACAATATTCTGAACGTCCATAGTGTCACCTCATATGGTAAAGTATTTTTTAAGGAATTGAAAGGACAAATGTCCCCTTTTACTGAATTATATCATAATTGCGTCAAGTTCCTATCATTAGAATACACATAAAAAATTTCAGTAAAAATAAACAAAAAAGAG
>JAMNZY010000041.1 GCA_023622055.1 Bacillota bacterium | reverse complement strand
AGGTTCGAATCCTGCTCGAGGAGCCATTTTTATTCCTATATGTTTTGAGTGTAAAAGTATTAAACTGTAAAAGGAAATAGCAATATGATAAACACGTAAAAATCCGTTGCGATTTAAATTAAATATGGTTAAAGTGTAAGCTGGTGAAATAGGCTTTATATATGACTTTCGTTATTTTTCATCTTGTTAATTAGCATGTTATTTTATTATTGATATTTTGAAAGGTGGTGACGAAACTGGAAAATTTAAATAGAGAACTTGCGGCCAGTTTGGAAAGCTTCGTGCAGTTGATAAATTCCTGGATAAAACTTATTGACCAGCAATTTCAAAGGGACTTTCAGTTGCCAATCACTCAAAAGCAATACCGAGTCTTGCATGTATTACAAAATGGCGGACCATTTAAAATGTCAGAATTAGGGGAACTTCTTTACACTACCTATGGAAGTCTTACTGTTATGATAGATAGATTAGTTGATAAGGGGTTAGTTGAAAGATTCTTTTTGCCTGATGACAGAAGGATAGTAATGGTAAAGATCACACAAGAAGGCAGCCTCTGTTTAAAGAAGTATAGAGAGAAATTTTTAGAAATAATTGTGAAAAATATGGAAAGACTAACAGATGAGGATAAAAAACGCCTAAAAAGTGCAATAGATGAAGCTAATACTATAATTAAAAAAAACAATGATTTCTTATTTTAAAAAAAATACAGAAGGATTTTGTGTCAACAATGTCGAATTTTAAAAGTATAAAATTATTGATAAAAAGGGCCTGAGTTTCATATAAAAGAATATGTGGGCTTAAGGCAAGAAAAAATAAGGAGGCATGTCATGCTTACAAGAGTATGTTCAGGTGGTGTCGTATTCTTCCAGGATAAGGTGCTAATACTTAAAAACGAAAAGTCTGAGTGGGTACTGCCTAAAGGAGTAATAAGGCCAGGGAAACTAGCTCAGGAAACAGCTATAGAGAGGGTCAAGATAGAAGCGGGAGTTGATGCACGTATAGTATCTTGTGTTGGAGAGACGTGCTATGAATTTTATTCTGTTACCAGGCAGAGACCGGTATGTAATCAAATAACATGGTTTTTGATGGAAGCCCTCAGTGATGAGTGCAGGCCCAATGCAGACTTGGAATTTACAGACGGTGGTTTTTATCCCATAGAAGAAGCATTGGAGAAAATTACTTACAGTCAAGACAAATCTCTTGTAAGGATGTCATATAAAAGATATTTGGACTATCATAAAGAGCGAGATGAAGTTACAGTGTAAAAAAAGCAGCTCAATGCTGCTTTTTTTGTTTACTCAAGAAGTTTATCCTATGTTCTATTAAAGTATCTAAGGTCTTTGCCTTAAGACCTATATCCTTTTCGTCTATTATTCCTTTTTCTTTAAGGACTTCTATTAGGCTTACTATAGCCAAAGTGTTTTTATAGTCTATCATTTTCATGTCGGAAAGCTGGGCAAAAATATCTATATCCCCCATAAGCTCATCCCCCTTGAGAAGGTTATATCCATATAATAACCATTGTAGAAAATTTTATACAAGAGATTTTACACTGCAATCAATAATTAATTGCCGAATTTCTCAATAACTCTTATTAGCTCGTCCCTCTTTAGGGGAATGATAGGGTGTTTGCCGCTAGGTGTCACCAAGTATTTTCCGCCAGAAGTAACTTTGCCTATTATAGCAGCGGGAATGTCATGGGATTTTAGTGCCTTAACCACTTCATCACCTTTTGGGGTACATATGAGCATTGAGCCACTGGAAATGAGGCCAAGAGGATTAATATCAAAGGCTTGGCAAATTTCTCTGGTTTCAGGCAATATGGGCAGAGCATCTTGATAAATATCTACTCCCACCCCTGAAGCTTCAGCCACTTCAAAGGAGGCTCCCAATAGTCCACCTTCAGTAATATCGTGCATTGCCGAGACGCCAATTTCAGCAGCAATTATTCCCTCATCTATGACACTTATTTTATCAATAAATCCTTGGGCAGTTTTAATAGTCTTATCTGAAATTTTGCCTTTAAGAAATTCTTCAAAGTCTGAAGCTAGGATGGCTGAACCTTCAAGGCCGAGGAATTTTGTAACTATAATGTCATCACCGGGTTTTGCCCCTGAAGATGTCACAAATTTATCTTTGTCTGCAAAGCCGATGGCTGTAGCTGAAATAACGGGTTTTACCACTGATGATGTAATTTCACTGTGCCCTCCCAGCACTTCAATACCTATCTTACTAGCTGTTTCGTGAACTCCTTTCATTAATTCCTTAAGCAACTCTTCTTCAGAGCCTATGGGTAAAAGCAATGTGATGAGAATTCCAACGGGCTTGGCTCCGCAAGCTGCTATATCATTACAAGATACGTATACGGCAAGAGGGCCGCTGTGGATATCCGCACCTGTAATAGGGTCAGTGGAAAGAACAGCTACCTTATCACCAAAGTCTACAATGCTGGAATCTTCACCAAAAGCAGAGTGGACTAAAACTTCTTCTCTCAACTTTCCAATATATGGATATACACTTTTCTTCAAAATATCTGGAGGAACTTTTCCTGCATTTAACACATGAATCACCTCAAAATCTATCTTCGTCATTTATAGAAATATTTTTAAGCCTGCTGTGCAAAAACAGAGAAATAACTGCTCCCACTGTTACCTGCACAAAATCTCCCGCAAGTTCAATTGGCACAGCTCCAATTCCGTACAAAAGACCGGCAGCTAAAGCGTAACCTGCCATCATTGTAATGCCACCTGATATGACAGCTATGTATTTATTTTTATTTGCCAAACTGCCTACGATGTATCCTTCCAAACCTTTGATTATAAAAGTTATTGGTGCCCAGATAGGGTATCCGCCAATAATATCAGCCAATGCTGAACCAACTCCACCTATCAAAGCACCGGGGATGGAGCCATATAGCAGTGCCGTCAAATAAATTATCGCTTCCCCTAGATTAAAGTAGAGATTAAAAGTGGGAACCGGGAAGCGAAGCACTACTGTGGCTACAATAAGAAGTGCTGAAAAGAGCCCCGTTAGTGCCAGCTCTTTGATTCTTTTCTCCATTTGTAAATCCTCCACTATCAAAGTTTATGAACTTCCTCTTTCACTTGAATCAAGGCAGTTTTAAAAGGCTTAATGGTATTATACATAACAAAAAAAAGTTTTACAAATAATTTGCAGCCAAGTTGTAAATAGAATTTATGTAAAAAAGATAAGCAAAAAAAAAAAAATAAACACAAATTTTTCTCTATGTAGAAGGAATTTAAAATTGTATGTCGATTATAAAATATAAATGGTATACCGAAAGAATACAAAAGGCATTTTTTTGAAAGGATTTAGATAATGCGGTCATTAATCAATCCAGAAAATTTTCGAAACATAACTAAAAAAGAACTCGCCTATAGAGCGTCAGGGACTTTCCTTATAGAAAGAGAGCTGTGCAAAGCCCTTAATGTCAGTCGAACACCTATTAGAGAGGCTTTGCAGCAATTGGCAACTGAAGGCTTAGTGGAGTTTATACCTGGCAAGGGAGCCTTTGTTGCCGGTATAACTTATGAAGATATTATAGAAGTCTACGATGTCCGTGAAATTCTTGAAGGTCTGGCTGTTAAAATGTTTACTATTCATTCTAGCGAATCGGAAATAGAGGAACTTTACGAGATAAATAATCATATGGAACAGGCATTAAAAGAAGATAATATAGAGAAATTAGTAAAATACGATGTGGCTTTTCACAAAAAAATCATTGATGGTTGTCGCAACAACAGATTAAAATCCATGATTAATATCATCAATGATCACGTCGAAAGAATTACCAGCACAATAAAAAAAGATAAAATGAGAGCTAAGACCACTGTAGACCACCACAATAATATTATAAATGCCATCAAAAAGAGAGATGCTGCTTTAGCAGAACAGAAAATGAGAGAACATATTTTAAACAGCAAAAATTACCATTTAAAGAGATTCAATCTCACGCTGTAACCTAGTGCTAGGAGGAGGAAATCACTTATTTTTCCAAAGTTGGTATACCAACAGTATACATTACCAAGGAAGGGGGTATTTCGTAGCCCAAGTGTAAACCTCATTCTTGAAATTGTTTATTTGTGCGTTAACTGCAAGGGAAGGCATTTGCGCAGCTAAGTGTAGACCTCATTCACAAAGCAAACTTTTGGGGAGGTAAACAAATTGAAAAAAATCCTATCATTAGCTTTAGTGCTCTGTATTTTGATGTTAGCAGGATGTGGCGGTGGAAGCCAGGAAGCCCAACAAGAAACACCTCAAGATGAAGGAAAACCTTATAAAGTAACACTGATTTTGAAAAATCTCGTCAACCCCATGTGGCTCGCAGTAAAAGAAGGTGCAGAAGCGGCAGCTGCCGAGTATGGCGTAGAGTTAACAGTATTGGCTCCTCTAAAAGCAGATAACAACGAAGAGCAAATAAGACAGGTTGAAGATGCTATAACAAAACAAGCAGACGCCATTGTTTTAATTCCATCAGATTCCCAAGGAATTATTCCTGCAGTAGAAAAGGCTAACCAAGCTGGCATTCCTGTAATTAATGTGAATACAAAAGTAGGCGGCGGCCAAACTGAAACATTTATAGCTGTGGAAAACTATGATGCTGCATCAAAAGTGGCAAAAGCTGTTGCCGAAAAATTAGGCGGCAAAGGCAAAGTCATAATTTTAGAAGGAATTGCAGGAGCTCAGAGTGCCATAGACTTAAAACAAGGGGCAGTAGACACATTTGGAACATATGAAGGCATAGAGATAGTTGCTTCTCAGACGGCTAACTGGAATAGAGCGGAAGCCATGCAGGTAACTCAAAATCTTCTACAGGCACATCCTGATGTAGATGCTATCTTTGCTTCAAACGATGAAATGGCTATGGGAGCTGTGGAAGCAGTTGACCAAGCAGGATTGACTGGCAAAATTATCATTGCAGGCCTTGATGCCAACAGAGATGCATTGGAAGCAATTAAAGAAGGAAAAATGACTATTACTTGTGACAAAATGGGATTTGATCAGGGATATGTTGGAGTAGAAACCGCTGTCAAAGTATTAAACAACGAACCAGTTAAAGCATTCCCAGGTGTGAAAGCTTTAGACAATGTAAGTATGGAAGTAAAAAAAGGCGAAGTCCACGTTTTACTTGGAGAAAATGGTGCTGGTAAATCCACTTTAATGAAAATTTTAAGCGGTGTATACAAAAAAGACAGTGGCAAGATATTCCTAGATGGCAAAGAAATTGAAATAAACTCAGTGAAAGATGCAGAAAATTTGGGCATAGCTATTATTCACCAAGAATTTAATTTGTTGCCTTACAGAGACATAGCTCAGAACATATTTTTAGGCAAAGAGCCTATAAAACGTAGTGGTATAGGAACCCCGGCTTTAGATAAAGCTACCATGTATTCAAAATGTGATGAACTATGCCCAATCTAAAAGTGCTAATTATGGATGAACCTACAGCCACCCTAACAAAAGGTGAAATAGACAAGCTTTTTTCTCTAATTGAAATGTACAAAAGCAAAGGTATCAGCATAATTTATATCTCCCATCGAATGGAAGAAATTCAGCTCATTGGCGATAGGGTAACAGTCCTTAGAGATGGAAAATATATAGGCACTGTGCCAGTGAAAGAAACTCCCACATCAGAACTTATAAGAATGATGGTAGGGCGAAAGATAACGAATTTGTACAAACGAGATTACAATGAACCCGGCCAAGAAACTTTAAAAGTCTGCAATCTAAGCCGTCGAGGCAAATTTAAAGACATTAACTTTACAGTTCGCCAAGGTGAAATTGT
>JAMNZY010000227.1 GCA_023622055.1 Bacillota bacterium | reverse complement strand
CCAAACCAAAAAGGTATAAGATAGTCAATTTCTCTAGCATGAAGTTGAAGGTCAAAGAGGGACTGAGCAGTTGATACATAATACCAGTTATTTTCTAGGCCAAAAAACAGGGCATTTTCTTTCATATCTTCAGACAAAATTTATCACCTCTTAATTATATTTCCGGTAATATAATATGAACATGGAATATATCAGGTGATAATCTTGTCTGAAACCAAAAAGCGGGGATAAACCCCGCTTTTTTACATTAGGAATAACACAGCTACTATGACAGCAATTATCAAACCGGTAACGACTGGTATAAAGTTCTGTCTCACTAAATCTAGCACCGGAACGCCCACTATACCTGCTACTGCTACCAGGGAACTCCAAGCAATAATGGTACCGCCACCTCCCCAAATGGCACCCAGCTGACCTAAAGCCGCAAGCCCTGCTGCCACAGATGCATTGCCGCTAGCCATGGCACCAGCCAAGGTTCCTGTCATGGGCAAACCGGAAAATCCAGAGCCGTCTAAGCCTGTAATTATACCTAGAATCAGCATTCCAAAGGCAGATAGAAATCCTTGTGGAGGTATAGTTTGAGCAATCATTTCTCCAATATCGAAAAGGTAACCAGGAGCACCCTCGCCCAAAATACTTACCACAGCTTCAGGGTTGCCAAGGAAGAAAAATCCTGCAATTGGTAAAATCTGTCCCATTACTCTAAAAGCAAAGACCAATCCGTCAGTCAGGTGGTCAGCGATGATATCTAGGCCTCTTGCACCTTCAACAAGTAATGTAGCTACAGTCATTATTAAAATAGCGGTTCCTCCAAGTAGTGCAGAAGCATCTCCACCTGTTATATCAAAGCGGAACATGGCAAAGATGACTAAAGCCAAAGATATGACAAGGAGCCATACCAGGAAAGGTGCATAAGCTTCACCCTTGAGCTCTTTTGCCTTCATTTGCATTTCCGGTCTAACTTCATTGGCAGCTGCCATTTCTTTAATGCCATTTTTCTGAAATGCAGCTATATCCTTTCTCATCATGTAATATGCAATTACAATGGCTGTTATACCGGTTACGAGGGAGAGAACTGCAGCAGCACGATTTACTAAGGCTACCGGGATTCCAGCGGCCGAAGCTGAAAGGCCGGGAGCACCTTGAATGACCATATCACCGGAAAGGGCCATACCCTGCCCCGCTAAAGCAATTGCGACAGCACCGGCCATAGGCGGCAGACCTGCCTTAACAGCTGCTGGCACCAGCAAAGCACCTATTAACGGAACTGCTGGTGTGGGCCAGAAGAACAATGAAATAACATATGTTGAAACAATGATGACGATGTAACTAACTAATGGGGTTACCATTAATTTTTTCATTGGTGCCACTAATAGCTCATCGGCACCGGTGACGCTGAGGGATTTTAACATAGCATACATTAGGCCGATAATTACAAAAATACTTCCTAGTTCTCTTAAAGCCGCCATTTGAGCACTAAATACCGATACAACGGCTCCTACCAAAGAACCTTTATAGATGAGTGCTATCAAAAAAGTTGAAATAATACATGGAATAAGTACATTGCGACGAAAGATCATAGTCAAAACAACGGCGATGGTACCTAATGCATAAATCCAATGTCCAAGTGTCATAAAAACCCTCCTAAGTTATTATTTAGTGGGGATAAGGAATTTTATAAGACCTTATAATTTTTTTGAAGACCACCACCCCTCATCAATGATGAGTAATAAATTTATAGTTTTATATATTCTACAAAAAAGTTAAAAATCCTTCCTAAAATCTGAACTATAAATAAAAGGTAAATGTTCTTGAATATCATTTCTAATCAAAGGTTCTTCTTATATTTTATGAGTACAACAATAATTCTATTCTATTAAATTAACAAATGTGTCATCGAATAAGAAAATTTATTGTTACGAAAGGAAAATATCAATCAAAAATTGTCATATTCAAACTAATATACGCCAAGAGTTTATAACATTGTCAAAAGCTTTTGTGAAGAGAGAAAGGAACATTTGAGAGAAATGGGAGTTACTACACAATATGTTGCAAGAAAGGCCGGCCTTGAACGTAACTTTGCCAGTCGGATATTAAATGAGCTTTTTGATAATGGCAGGCAGTGCCGGCCCAAAAAGATTTAACCTACCAATCAGTATGGCAATAATGGATATAAATAATGACATAAATGTCAGTTTTATAAACCTTGAACAAGTTTAGACATTTCACGGAAAAGCATTAGTAATTTTAGCCATTGTGAGGACCACCTTCAGTTTAGCAGGTGGTCTTTTCAATTACAGTTCCCACATCAATATCATATTTTTTTAATGCTTCCACACTTTTGTGCAGTTGCTCTTTGCTCACTGAACCTAAGTGAGTACCTCCTACGATTGCGCAAAAGTGGTCTTCCCCTGTTTTTTCAATGACATAGTTTAAGGTATTTATTACACCTGAATGGGCACAACCAAGTATTAGATACAGGCCCTTTTCCGTTTTGATAACCAAAGCCTGGTCGTCCATAATGGGATCCTGCTCAAACTGATTGCCTTTTTGAATAACAAGATTTTTGTCTAACCGATAAGGCATCAAGGAGACCTCCGGTGTGGTCAAAGTGATGATGGCTGAGCATGATGGCCTTAACTGAGGAAAGGTCGATATTAAATATCCGTGCATTGTTAATGATAGCCTTGCCCTGGCCAGTATCGAAGAGGAAATTCCCGTGGTTTGTTTCAAAAAATATAGACCACCCATGTTCCGCAATAACACCTGTATTGCCAATCACATAATTTTCACAAAGAACCGTGGCTTTAAATTTCATATCCATACTCCTTTCCAATTGTTTTAAAAACTATAAAAAGTTTTGGTCATAAGTTCATTAACTTTTTTATATAATAGCATTTCTGATTATGTAAATCAATTCTGACCATAATTGACATATGTTCACAACGATAATATAATTATAATCACTAAATCAGGTTAGTGAAAAGGAAGAATGAAGGGAGCAAAATTAAATGAAACTATTTTTAGACTGTATACCCTGCTTTCAAAAACAGGTTTTGTTTACAGTAAAAGATCTGGATGATAAGCTTAAATCAAAGATACTGAGAAAAGTTATGATTCTTTTGTGCGACACTAGTTGGGAACTTACACCGGATGAAATTGCCAACAAGGTCTACAATCTCGTTCGGGAAGAAACGGGAATAGCGGATCCGTACAAACAAATTAAGAAGCAGAGTAATAAGATGGCTATGGAATTGTATCCAAAACTCAAGACAGAGATGAAAAGTATAAGGAAAAAGGACCGGCTTTACATTGCGGCAAATTTGGCTATAGCAGGGAATATTATTGATTACGGTCCAGCCTTTGAGTTTGATTTAGGAAAAACAATAAAAGAGGTATTAAATAAAGAGCCGGCTATTAATGATTTTGACATATTATCAGAAAAAGTTATGTCTGCAGAGAGCCTTTTGTATTTTGCTGACAATGCCGGAGAAATAGCACTAGATAAAATGTTTATTCAAGAAATGATAACAATTAGAGGTAAGCCTTTCAATCATATTTCATTTGTAGTGAAAGGCGGCCCTATAATTAATGATGCTATGATTGAAGATGCTTATGAGGTAGGAATAGATGAGCTTCCTAATGTAGTTTTTTATAAAATAGGGAACGGTCAGGAAGGCACCGGCCCTAATCGATGGGACGGTGTTGTAAAAGAGTGGATAAAAGAACATGATTTAGTTATTTCAAAAGGTCAGGGAAATTTTGAAGGGTTAAGTGAAAACAGCAATATATTTTTTATGTTAATAGCCAAATGCCCTGTTATAGCAAAAGAAATCGGTGTTAATGTGAAGGACACAGTTATTAAATATAATTGAGGAGGAAGCCAATTGATAGTATTTGGGCCTGTTCCATCAAGGCGATTGGGCAGAAGTGTTGGGATAAACAACATGAATATTACGGCAGTGCATCCAATGAAAAAACCGGCAGTTGAGACATTGCTGCAAAAATGTAACAGCAACTTGAATGTAGTAGAAAAGCTCATTGATGAGCAAAAGATTATAAAATTTGAATACCAAAATGAAACATTTTATATGAGGAAACTGTCAGAGCAAAGGTAACAATATAACAAAAAACAGAAATTTTTGTCACATTATGGGATTCATAAAAATTGAGAACTATATCCATATGGATTATATATAAAAATAAAAGAATATCATTATTGACATAAGTCCATAATAGTATTATAATAAAATCAAAGTTATGAACAAATGACCATAATCTTTTAAAGAAATAATCCTCGGAAGGAGGTGGAGACATGCCCAGAGGTGATAGAAGAGGACCCGCAGGTTTTGGGCCAATGACCGGTAGAGGGGCAGGCTTTTGTGCAGGATACCCCGTGCCAGGCTACATGAACCCTGCCTGGAGGGTCTGGCCAAGGGGAGCAGGTTACGGCTTTGGGCCGGGCTTTGGCCGGGGCAGAGGCTGGAGGTGGCACGCATATGCCACTGGATTACCATACTGGGTAAGGGGATATTCCCTTTTTGATCCTATGGCGGCATATCCGGCTGCCGAGCTTGAGCCGAAGTATGAGGCTGAGATTCTTGCTCAGGATGCAAAAATTCTAAAAGAGCAACTTAAACAAATAGAGGCTAGATTGGAAGAACTGGAAAAGGAAGAAAAAGAGGGCGAAGACTAAAGAAGATAGATCTTGGCGGAGGCAGGCGGCTTTGCTTCCGCCAAATTTTTATAAAGAATTTCCCAGGCAAAAGGTGGTGAAGAAATGGAACCTGCTCTAGCCGAAAAAATAAGGAAAAAACAACTGCAATGGACACCTCAACGAGAAACAGTATTTTCAGTTATAGCAAATAGTAATAATAAACATCTAACGGCAGAAGAAATATTTTTAAAGACAAAAAAAATTATGCCAACCATTGGATTAGCTACAGTATATCGCACATTAGAACTGTTTTGCTTGCGAAGAGGGTATTTTACAAAAATTTAATTTACCAGGAGAAGCTGCAAGATATGAAATGTTAGCAGAAGACAACGATGTTCACTATCATTATATATGCTTGGGATGTGGAAAGATTTTTGAAGTACCTATTCAAAAAGAAACCATATCCTCTCAAATAGAAAATGATAATATTAGAGATTTTATTATAACTAAAATATCATGTTGGTACTTTGGATATTGCAAAGACTGTATGAATAGGACAAAAAGAAAATAGAACTGATTTTTTTGTCTGTGCGGGAGGAGTGGAAGGAAGTTTGGATTTTTATCATTCAGTAAATTTGGATATAGACAAATGTAAAGGCTGTACCAATTGTATAAAGAATTGTCCTAATGAAGCCATAAGAGTAAGAAACGGAAAAGCAAATATACAGCATAATAAATGTATTGACTGTGGTGAATGCATAAGAGTCTGTCCCCACAATGCTAAATATGCCAATACAGATGGCCTTGAAACATTGAAGAATTATAAATTTAAAATAGCACTAACAGCTCCTGCTTTTTATGCACAGTTTAAGGAAAATATAACAAAGCAAAAAATAGCAAGCGCCCTCATAAAAATAGGATTTGATGAAGTATATGAAGTGCCTTTAGCTGCAGAAGAAGTATCAGTGGCTATCCGTGAATACGTAAAAGAACACAAAGGTATAAGACCATTAATATCTTCAGCCTGTCCTGCTGTGTTAAGACTTATACAGATTCGTTTTCCTGAGCTTTTAAAAAACATAATTCCGATTAAACCTCCAACAGAAGTGGCCGGTATGCGGGCAAAGGAAGCCGTTATAAAAAAATATGGCTATAAAGCATCAGATATCGGAGTTTTTTTTATAAGCCCATGTCCGGCTAAGGCTGCATTTATAAAGCAACCTATTGGTATGAAAAAATCTTATATTGATGGGGCCCTATCTATGACGGATATTTACGGTGAAGTTTTAAAGAATTTAAGTGATGATAATTTCAAGTCCATATTCAAACACTCCTGTGGCATCGGTATGAATTGGGGTATGTCTGGCGGGGAAAGCGCTGCAATTGGCATAGAGAATCAACTTTCAGTAGATGGTATTCACAATTGCATAGATATTTTAGAACAAATAGAACTCAATAAACTTTTTGATATAGACTATATTGAGTGTCAAGCATGTTCTGGTGGATGTATAGGTGGAGTGCTTGCTGTGGAAAATAGATTTGTAGCTACAACAAAACTTCGAAATATGTCAAAACGAGCAGGGTCAAAAACTGAAATACAGACTGAAGAAATAATAAAAGATGTTAAATATGGATTTTATGATTTAGAAGAGAAAATTATTGCAAGGGATTCTATAAAATTAGATGAGGATATTTCAAAAGCTATACATAAAGTAGAAATTTTGGAAAAAGTATTAAAAGAATTGCCAGGTCTTGACTGTGGTAGTTGCGGCTGTCCTAATTGTAGAGCTTTAGCAGAAGACATTGTGCAGGGTTTGGCAGCTGAAACGGATTGTGTGTTTAAACTTAGAGAAAAAGTTAAAAATATGGCATACCAATTATATGAGTTTTCACAAAAATTACCGCCGACCATGGGCTCTTAGTAAAAGTAGAAAAATCAGTAGTTTTTTATACCATTCTGTAATTTACATTTTAGCATTAGTAAAAAACATAGCCAAGATAATTGACATATGTTCAAAATAAGAGTAATATTTAATATAGAAGACATATAAGCATAAGTCCAAAATACGATAGAAACTAATATTTAAATAAAGATTTTATTATTAATATAGACTTATTAGGAGGAAAAAGATGAAGGTAGGTATTTTAAGCGGAAAGGGAGGAACAGGCAAAACAACCGTTTCTGCAAGTTTGGCAGCAGTTGTTCCCTCATGTCAGTACATAGATTGCGATGTGGAAGAACCTAATGGAGCTATCTTTTTAAAGCCCGAGTTAAAAGAAAAATCGCCGGTAAAAGTATTAGTCCCGGAAATAGATATGACCAAATGCAATTTTTGTGGTCTCTGTGCTAAGGCATGTCAATTTAATGCTATAGCTGTAGTGAAGGATAAAGTCCTTGTATTTCCTGAAATCTGCCATCATTGCGGGGCGTGCAAAATAGCTTGTCCCAATGATGCGATCCTAGAAGTGGAGAGGACCATCGGTGTAGTTGAGGCAAATGAGGACGGCACATTTCTCCAGGGGAAACTCGATGTAGGTGAGCCTATTAGCATACCTATTATAAATGAATTAAAAAAGCACATCAAAGAGGACAGGTTCGTTATATTGGATTGCCCGCCAGGGGCATCCTGTGCGGTGGTAAATTCCATCGAAGGCTGTGATTATTGTGTATTAATAGCAGAGCCTACACCCTTTGGCCTTCATGATATAAAAATTGCGGTACAGCTTGTAAAAAATATGGGAATACCTTTTGGCGTTGTGTTAAATAAAGCATCTAATGATAATAGGTCGATACACCATTTTTGTCAAAGTGAAGGTATTGAAATTTTAATGGCAATTCCTTTTTCCAAAGAAATTGCCGAAGGTTATTCAAAAGGTATACTCCCAGTTGAAATTAATGATTTATGGAACGAAAAATTTAAAAAGCTGTATGAAAAAATTGAAGGGGGTGCTCATAAGTGAAGCAGATTGTATTTATAAGCGGAAAAGGTGGAACAGGAAAAAGCACCCTAGTATCATCACTTAGTTTGCTTGTTCAAAACAAAATGCTGGCTGACTGTGATGTGGAAGCACCAAACTTGCATATTCTTCTGCAAGGTGAAATCTTAAAAAAAAGAGACTTTTTTGGTGCTAAAGAAGCTGTAATTGATTCATCAGCTTGCATAAAGTGTGGTTTATGCAGAAAAACATGCAGGTTTGATGCCATAAGTGAAGAATTTGAAATAAAACCCATGAAATGTGAAGGTTGTGGAGCTTGCACATTAGTATGCCCTCAAAATGCAATAAAATTGGAAGAAGTAAAAACCGGCGAAACTTATGTGTCCAATACCTCGAGAGGCACTTTTTCCCATGCCCTCCTTGACATTGGGGCAGAAGGCTCAGGAAGACTTGTAACAGAAGTAAGAAAGAATGTAAACGCTTATAAAAAGGACGAAGAATGGTTACTGATTGATGGTTCTCCAGGTATAGGCTGTGTTGTTATTGCTTCTATTACAGGAACGGATGCAGTAGTTGTGGTTTCTGAACCTACGAAGTCCGGTCAAAGTGATCTAGAAAGAGTTTTAGGCGTAGCTAAGCATTTTGGTGTACCTGCATTTGTATGTATAAATAAATATAATTTAAATCTAAAAGTGACATCAGAGATAGAAGAGTACTGTGAAAACAATGGATATCCTGTTATAGGTAAGATACCTTTTGAACCATCTATAGTTAAAGCTTTACAGGAATTTAAAACTCCCATTGAGGCCGGCAATAAAGTAATAACAAATGAGATTAAAAATTTGTGGGCAAGGCTTGTTGATGAAGTTGAAAACCTAAAAAAAGCATAATGGAGGGAAAACTATGTTGGTAGCGATATCATCAAAGGGTAATTCCATGGAATGTATGATGGATCCGCGGTTTGGAAGGGCTGAATATTTTATCATTGCTGATACCGATACAATGGAGTTTGAAGTTGTTGAAAATGCTGCAGCTGTCGCAGGCGGTGGAGCAGGAATTACATCAGGCCAACTTATGATTGATAAGGATGTTCAAGCAGTAATAACAGGCAATATTGGGCCAAATGCCATGAGTGTTCTAGCGGCTGCAAATATAGAGATATACCGTGGAGTATCTGCATCAGTTAAAGAGAATGTTGAAAAGCTCAATAAGGGACTTCTTGAAGAAATAAGTAAGACGGTCCCGCCGCATTCAGGGATCAATGGTTAACGGAAAAATTTGTAGATTTTCTTAAAGGAAATAATGATTCGTAAATCACCTAATTACTTACTATGAGGTTAAGAACACTACCTAAGTGCCAAGAGAAGATGAGGTTGTAATTATTGCAGTTTTACTGAACGTAGTTTAGTGAAGAGCTCGGACACAATTGACATATGTACATTACAGCAGTAAAATAACTTTAGAGTTAGGTGAGAGGAGTGTAAGTGTGGCAAGACCACCTAAATGGCGTCATGTGGAGTTCCTGCCGGATATAACCTATTTTAAGCCGGCCGGAGTTCCCCTACGGCAGCTGGACGAAGTAGTGTTGACAGTTGAAGAACTGGAAGCTTTGAGACTTAAAGATTTAGAGGGTCTTGAGCAGGAGCCTTGTGCGGAAAGAATGAACGTCTCCAGACCTACTTTTGTCAGAATAATTAACTCTGCCCGGAATAAGGTTGCCGAAGCCCTTGTAAAAGGCAAGGCGATTCGGATTGAGGGCGGAACTTACCAATTTGTCCAGTCTCTTAAATGTGGGGACTGCGGAAATGAATGGAGACAGCCCCAGGACGAAACTGGCAAGGAATGTCCCGAATGTCAGAGTACCAACTGGACGCCAAAGAGAATGAGAAGAGGGCAACGTCACGGGCACAACCGATAATTCAACAATATATTTTTATAAAATGAAAGGGTGTATCTGGTGAATCACAAGGATGACAATGAGAGTAAAGTAGTAAAAGCAGCAGATAAATTCCATCAAGAACCGTCGGCAGCAGGGCTGAACCGCATTAAAAAGGTAATAGCTGTCATGAGCGGAAAAGGCGGTGTCGGAAAATCAACTGTTACTGGCCTTTTAGCCGTTAGCTTGAGAAGGCAGGGATACCGTGTCGGAATAATGGATGCGGACATAACAGGTCCCAGCATTCCCCGCATGTTTGGTGTAAACAAGAGGCCGGAAAGTATAGGAATTGGCCTCATGCCGCCGGAAAGCTCTACGGGCATTAGCATTATGTCATTAAACCTTTTACTGGAAAATGAAGATGATCCCGTAATTTGGCGTGGCCCCCTTATCGGTGGTGCCATTCAGCAGTTTTGGAACGATGTAGTTTGGGGCGACCTGGACTATCTTTTAGTGGATTTACCGCCGGGAACCAGTGATGCTCCCCTTACTGTCATGCAGTCCCTGCCTGTGGACGGTATAATCATCGTTTCATCACCCCAGGAATTGGTGGGCATGGTGGTAAAGAAAGCCGTTAAAATGGCCAACATGATGAAGATTCCGGTGATAGGGCTGGTGGAAAACTACAGCTATGCAATTTGCCCCAGCTGCCATGAAAAAATCGAAGTATTTGGAAAGAGCCGGGGTAAAGAAGGAGCTAAGGAGGCAAATGTGCCTTATCTGGGCTCACTTCCCATTGATCCAAAACTTGCTAACTTTTGTGATGAAGGTCGAATAGAAGAGTATGAAAGCAGTGAGACAAAAGATATGAGCAGTTGGGTAAAGTTGGATTAAACTCAAAAATCAAGGAGGAATGAATTACTTATGAGAATTGCTATACCTACAGATAGAGGCCAAGTTTCCGCCCATTTTGGCCACTGTGAAGAGTTTACAGTATATGATATAGATGAAAATCAAAAAAAGGTAATCGCAAAAGAAGTTATTGAGAATCCAGGCCATGAACCGGGGTTTTTACCCATTTTTTTGGCAAAACAGAATGTTAACTGTATCATTGCAGGAGGCATGGGTTCAAGGGCCAAACGAAGTAGTACAGGAATATCTCGCAGGCCAACTTGTCAGCAATGACAATTTTTGCGACCATTGAATATTTGGGGACGTGGGGACGGGTACAAAGTATTCAAAATATTCATTGACAGCCGTTCTGTATAATGTTAATATTAACCTAAATCTGGTGTATTGGACTGCTGATACACAGGATAAAAAAAGTCCATAGCTTCCTGATTGCAAGGAAATCCTAGCAAAAAGGTGAAGGATCGACTTTTTGTCAAAGGCTTTATTTTATGAAAGTGAGGGAAAACTATGGACAAAAGAATTGGTGTAGTAGGTATTGTGGTTGAAGATTTGGAAAGCGCCGGTCAAGTAAACTCAATATTGCATGATTATTCCCAGATAATTGTTGGAAGAATGGGAATTCCCTACAGAGAAAAAGGCGTTTCTGTAATCGCACTTATCGTAGACGGCACCACTGATGAAATTAGTGCTATGACGGGGAAGCTGGGCAAGGTCAAGTCTGTTTCCGTAAAATCTGCCATGACCAAGAAAAATTAGAACAAAAAACAATATGGGGGGTATTTTATGAATAAAGATGCTTTAAAACCGTTCACCATTAGATGGCTTACCAGAACGGCCATACTTTTGGCCATAACACTTGCTTTTCAGATGTTGGGCTTTCCCCAGATGGTAACAGGTCCTGCAGTAAATGCCATGCTGCTTCTTTCAGGCACATATGTAGGCGGCCTTGGTGCAGTGATTATAGGCATGCTTACGCCTTTTATTGCATTTGTTAGGGGTATCTTGGCGCCACCGCTGGCACCTATGATTCCGTTTATCATGTTGGGCAATGCCATATTAGTAATCGCCTATGTTATTTCTCGCAGCAAACTGGGCAAAGGCTTTATTGGTGCAGGTATCGGCCTGATTGTAGGGGCCATAATAAAGTTTTTGGTGTTGTCTTCGGCTGTGCGGTTTATTGTCAGCGTTCCACCGCCTGTGGCTCAAGCTATGCAGGTTCCGCAGCTTTATACGGCGATTCTTGGCGGTGTTGTAGCCATTGTGGTTGAAAAAGTTCTAGATGCCGCTCTTGGTAAAAAAAGTTATCTTGCATAATCGTTTTTTAAAATGAACAGGGAAGCATTTGGCTTTCCTGTTTTTTTGTCTACTATATCAATTTGGTATAATCTTATAGAAGAATCTTTTAATAAAGGAGACTGTATCTGATGAAGAAACTTTTACTGCTAATCTTAATCGTAACTGTTTTAGTATGCGGCTGCACAATTGGTAAGAATAAAGGCAATGAAGGCAAAGGACAACCCTTTCCTACTGAACCCCCTAAAGGTGAAGATCTCGATCCATTACAAAGGCAGATTGAGCAGATGAGCATAGACGAAAAAATCGGCCAGCTGGTCATAGTTGGCCTTGATGGATATGAAATGGATGACAATACCCAGGACATGATAAACAAATACAAAGTGGGAGGCTTTATTTTATTTAAGCGAAATATACAAAGTGCAGAGCAAACCTTAAGCCTCATTAATTCTTTAAAAGAAGCCAATACGTCAAATAAAGCTCCACTATTTATTGCAGTTGATGAGGAAGGCGGAAGCGTAAGTCGAATGCCAGATGAATTTGTGAAACTGCCGACAAGCAGAGCTGTTGGAAAAATAGACAGCGAAGAATTTGCATTTGAGATTGGGAATACCGTAGGCTTTCAAATAAAGTCCCTGGGATTTAATATGAATTTTGCACCAGTACTTGATATAGACAGCAATCCGAAAAATCCGGTAATCGGCGACAGGTCTTTTGGGGCAAATCCGGAAATAGTAAGCAGCCTTGGCACGGCTGTAATGAATGGCCTAAAAACTCATGTGATCTCTACAGTTAAACACTTTCCGGGTCATGGTGGCACATCTGTAGACTCCCATGTAGGCCTTCCCGTGATAAATCACGATATCCATAGGTTAAAAAGCTTTGAGCTAGTTCCTTTCAAAAGAGCAATAGAAAATGGAGCAGATGCAGTAATGATAGCCCATATATTGCTGCCTAAAATAGATGAGCAAAACCCCGCAACTTTGTCAAAAACCGTGATTACCGATATTTTGCGAAATGAGATGAAGTTTGATGGCCTAGTAATCACCGATGACATGACAATGGGGGCTATAGTTGAAAATTATGATATTGGTGAAGCTGCTGTGAAATCAGTGCTGGCCGGTGCCGATATAATCCTGGTGTGCCATGACAATGAAAAGCAGGTAAAAGTCCTGGAGGCCCTAAAACAGGCAGCAATTGACGGCAGCCTTTCCGAAGACTTGCTAAATCAGCATGTATACAGAGTATTAAAGCTAAAACAGAAGTACGATTTAAAAGATGAAATGATAGAATCCGTTGACGTGGAAGAGATAAACGAGGAAATAAGACAGTTACTAAACAAATATTACAAATAGGTTACAACGGGAACTTATTTTTATATAGGCCGTCAAAAAGGGTAGAAAACCAACTGCTGAAGGAGGAGATTTTCAATGAAATTTAAAAAACTTATTGCAGGAGTTTTATCAGCTGCCGTTATCACATTTTCTTCAGGGCCTGCCCTGGCAGTGTACCAGCAGGACCTTGTTTTGCCGGAAGAAATGGGAGAAATAATACCCATAAAAGCTGAACTTGATGAACAAGTGCGAATTCGATACGGCTCCTTTACAGGAATAGTTAAAGAAATAAAAGATCATCACCTAATTGAAGGTGGCAAATTTATCTCTTTGGAAAATGAAGCAGGAGAGCCGGCCAATGTCATCATAACCGAAGACACGTATATCCTTGACAATACCGAGATTGCCGAGGGCTCAACTATCACTGCTTACTATGATGCGACAAAGCCCATGATCATGATTTATCCGCCCCAATACAGTGCAGAAGTGGTTGTAGTTGAAAGGGAAGACCAAAGTGTGAAATTCGATATTTTCGATGAAAACTTAATCAGTATGGATGGTGATTTAAAACTAAACGTCTCTGATGAAACCGAGATTTACTTACCAGACGGGACCGTTTACGAAGGCAACCTGACAAACAAAAAGCTCATTGTGGTCTACAGTGTCATAATGGAAAGCTATCCAGCCCAAACAACTCCTGAGAGAATCATAGT
>JAMNZY010000174.1 GCA_023622055.1 Bacillota bacterium | reverse complement strand
CTTAATTATGTATTTTATCTAAAAATTAATTTAGAGCCTGAGACAGACGACACTTGTTTATTTTAAATTTGCTCATGGATTGTAATTTTATACAATCTATGTAGTAAATTTGAGATTTTTGCTAACAAGGGACGTTTTTTGTCCCTTGTATTTATTTATCGTCCCGTCTCTTTTAAAAAAACAGGGTTTTTGCATCACACAAAAACGCCTGACATGTGTATTAAAGGGAAAAATTGCTGATATCTATTCTATATTATTCAACAAAGTTTGCTAAATTCCTTCTAATAAAACATGTTTTTAATATCTTTTTCTCTTCGTGGACGAAAGGATGCCCATCTCCTCTCTGTATTTAGCCACTGTCCTTCTGGATATGGTAATGCCTTTTTCTTTTAAAACATCTGCTATCTTTTGGTCGCTCAAAGGATTGTATGGGTCTTCACCTTCGATTATCTCCCGGATAATCTTTTTAATACTTTCGGCTGAAGTCATAGTCCCGTTTACATTCTCTAAACCGCTCTGGAAGAAAAATTTTAGTTCAAAAATACCTCGGGGAGTTTGCACATATTTACCGCTGATGGCCCGAGAAACAGTAGACTCATGAACTCCCACCATATCGGCAATTTGCTTCATCGTAAGGGGCTTTAGGTATATAAGTCCGTGGTCTAAAAAATCCCTTTGAACATCGGCAATTGATTGTATGACTTTATGGAGGGTTATCCGCCGCTGCTCGATGCTTTTTATAAGCCATAATGCAGAATCAAGTCGATTTGATAAGAATTTGGAAATATTAGACTCTTTGTCTTCTGAAGTTAAAAGAGCTCGATAATATGGATTGATGGAAAGTCTAGGTGATATGGAGTCATTCATAATCACCACATATTCACTGCCTACTTTCTCAATTGTTGCATCAGGAATAATATAGTGCACATCATTGGCAGAAGAAAAGTTTCGGCCTGGCTTAGGATCTAAGGTGACTAAAATGTCCTTTAAGTGTTGAACATCGGCTAAACTGATATTTAACATAGTTGCAATTTTGGAAAAGCGACCTTCAGCCAAGTCAACTAAATGATTTTCAACTAATTCTCTTATTTTTGGAGTTTTAATATCCTTTTGCTCTATTTGTATCAGCAAACATTCAGTTAAATTCCTGGCTCCAACCCCTGCAGGATCAAAAGTTTGAATTATCTTCAAGGTCTCTTCCACATCATTTTTCGACACCTTTAACAGTCTTGAAACTTCGTCTGTGGTAATTGTAAGATAACCATTTTTATCTAGATTGCCTATTAGGAATTCTCCAATTTTTAATTTTGTCTTCGGTAAAGAACTAAGGTTTAGTTGGATCATCAGATGTTCCTGAAGAGATGGTGTTGATGAAATAAAATTATCATATACGACTTCTTCCTTATCCTCTCTCTGCACCCTTATGGGACTACTGCTGGCTTCATCTTGAAAATATTCATCCCAATCAATGCTTTCGGTCTGTTCTTTTACTTCCTCTTCTGCCGTCTCTTCACTTTTTATAAAATCATCACTTATATCAAGAAGTGGATTTTCTAAAATTTGGTTTTGTACATACTGGCCTAATTCAAAAGTTGAAAGCTGTAAAATAGTTATGGCCTGCCTGAGCTCGGGAGTCATGACAAGCTTTTGGGTTTGTGAAAGGGTCAGGCTAAAATTTATCTGCATCCTTTTTCCCCCCTAGGAATAAGACCTGTGAAGTAGCCATCTAGTTCTATAATTCTATAATATATATTCTATAAGAATATCAATTTTTCCTCTTTTCACAATAAAATGGAATGAAAATTGCTAGACAAAAGTTTAACTGTTTTGGAAAGTTATGAAATGATTTGGCTGAAAAAAGGGGCAGAAAAGATATTCCATCGCTTTCTGCCCCTTGTAACTATTTCATTGAGCCTTTTTGCTGTGTGTTTACATCTCGAGCACCATTTTGCCTAAAAATTTCAGCTGCGCTGTCGATTTTTGACTCATGGGTCCTGACTGCTGCCAATATTTTACCTGCTTTGATTTCATTTTCATATCTGCGACCTTGTTCTTCAGGAATTCCCCAGTCAATAAGGCCACCGGCAATGCCTCCTGTAGCTGCCCCTGACAGTAGGCCTGCTATGGGCCCAGCAGCAATAATAGGCCCTAGGCCAGGTATTGCCAAGGCCCCTGCACCCATGGCTAGGCCCGCTAAGCCGCCAAGGGCACCTCCTGTAGTGGCCCCATCGCTTACAGTGCCCATATTCATGCCCATAGTAGTATCACTTTGCATATCTCGGCCTTGCCCTTGCTTTTCTTTAGCAACAATGGATATTTCATTGGTATCAAAGCCCGACTGCCTAAGTTCTGCTACTGCCCTTTCAGCTTGATCGTGGCTGTCAAAAACACCGACAACGGTCTTAACCATATTTGCCAACCTCCCGGCTGTATTTTAGACCACCTTTATTTTGCCCTTGTTTCAGGTCAGCTATTCTTTACATGATAACAAGTAAAAAAGGGAATATTAATCTTAGTGTTTATTATCTTTGGCCAGGAGGTGTTCTTTTGACTGACAAAGACATGGCCCAAAAGGACAAAGTACATAAGAGCATGAGCGAAATCAGCGAAAGCCTAGGCACAGACACGGTAAACAAGTTCCATGAAATCATTGATGAAAGTAAGCAGCAAAAGATTAAGTATCAAAACCCCATTCATGAAGAATTTTCACAAGAAATTAACTGTCTGCTTGACTCTGCTCGAGAACAGCAAATATCATCACAAAAGGAGCTTCAAGCAATATTAAACCAGGCGGCTACAAATTTGATGGATTCTAACCGCCTTGAAACTTTATATAGTTGTGCTCAGCAGCTTCAACAGGCAGCTCAATTGGGTATTTCCAACCTTCAGCTAAATATTCAGCAGTACAAAGACATGATTGAAAAAATGGAAAAAGATTGCCACAAACAACAAGTAGCCGTAGATTTACAGGTGATTCAGGCTCTCCAACAAGCAGTGTCCTGTATGGCCCAAGCACAAAATAGTCTCCTGAAAAGCCAAGCAGTAGATAAAATATTTGATTCCATAACAAAATGCCAAGATAGTTTAAAGCAAATAGAAAAGTTGGAGAATACCACAACTATGTAAATTACAAAAGATAGGTGTAGCGGGCGGCTTTATCCGCCCGCGATAAAATTTATGTTATTTATTAATGATCCCAGTGAAAAGGCACCAGTTTTACCAGCATTTCAAACAAGATTGTTATTTTAACCCTTCTAGGACTTACCACATCAACACTTATATGTTCTACATTAAAGTAAACTAAAGCTTGCATTCCTGGAGTTGCACCATGCAGATGGATAAACTCTAAAAAGGGAAAACTAGCCTCAAAAAAGTGAACCGGTTGAGAAGGCAAAGCTGCCACATACAATATTTTCGCTAATACATCTCCATCCACTATTACTTTATCGTGGACAACCTTTACCTTATCTACTGAAAATTTGGCTTTAGCTTCAACTCCTCGAGCTGCATCGGGCTTTCCATCAGGAATTGTAACTGTATCCTGAATTATAGCTTGAACTTTGCCCAGCCACAGTTTTCCCCGATGCCTGTCACGGCGAGCTTCAAACACATATATATAGCCATAGATGGTGCCCACAACTATTTCGCCATATCCCTTCTGATTAAGTTCGCCGGCAGTGACGCAAAAAGCTCCGTTGGGCACTGTCTGCTGCCATTCCATTATGAGTTTTCCGCTTTTCCAGCTGTAAATATATACATTACTCAAACATACCACTATTAATTCCTTTTTGCCGTCACCGTCAATATCGTATATTGCAATATCCTTTACATCTTGAGAGTGCTTTGGACTGTCCCAAAAGCTTTCATATCTGTCGCCCATATGGCGCAGCACTCTAACTTTATTTGCAGTGCAGTCAGATATAATCTCATGTTTTCCATCTAAGTCAAAATCCGCCACCTTAAGGAAGGTCTTGCCGGCATCAGGAATATGGCTGCTCCACTTTTCATGCCTTTTGCCACCTTTAAAGCACAATACATAAATGGTGCAGCCGTGTCTGCCATAGGTTTTTACAACTACCTCCGGATAACCGTCCCCATCCGTATCACCGGCGGCTACACAGTAAACAGGCTCCTTGATTGTTTCAGCTTTTATAAGGACCAATCTCTTATCATAGCGGAAAATATATATTCTAGGTTTGCCTTTCACAACTGCTATAATCTCATACTTTCCATCTTTATCAATATCCGCAACAGCTACACAAGTGACAGTTTCTCTAATTTCTGTGCTTTCGGCGATCTTCACCAGTTTGCCTTTTTGCATCTTATATACATGAATACCTTTGGTGCATCCAAGGATTATCTCATGAACGCCATCTTTATCGATATCATGGCAGCCTATCCAATGCGTATCGTTATTTTCCAGAGAAATTCGAGCCAATTGATGATAAGTGTGGCCCCGGTATTGAAATACATATAGATTGGAGTGGTGCCCAGAAGCAGCAGTTGTCCCTGCTATAATATTCATACGTCCATCGCCATTGACATCGCCTATGGCTACCCGGGAATCCTGACCCAAATCTTTGCTAGTCCATTCCAATTGGTATGCTTGCCGCATTTACATCTCCCTCCCCATAACTAACTTTTTAGAAAAAACTTTTCTTTATATACTATTCAGGAGGGAGATAAAAGGACTGCTAAGACTTAACTTAAATCATAGCGTTTTCCACCATTTTTTCTGCAATTTGTATAGTATTTAGTGCCGCACCTTTTCTCAAGTTATCCGCTACAATCCACAAGTTTAAACCATTTTTTATGGAATAGTCCTCTCGTATTCTTCCCACAAACACTTCATCCCGACCACTCACATCACCTGGCAGGGGATAGCGCTTAGATTTAGGTTCATCCACTACTTTAACACCTGGCGCCTTAGAGAGAATTTCTCTGGCCATATCTGCCGTAAGTTTTTCCTCTGTTTCTATATTTACAGATTCTGAGTGACCATTTATGACAGGAACTCTGACTGTGGTAGCCGTTATTGCCATATTCTCATCATCCATTATCTTCTTTGTCTCATTTACCATTTTCCATTCTTCCTGACTGTACCCTGTGTCATCAAACACATCTATATGAGGCAGTACGTTAAGAGCAATGGGATAAGGATATACCCGGGCTTTGGGACTTTCTCCATTTAAGATCATCTTTAATTGTTCTTTTAATTCCTCAATGGCATCTAAACCAGTACCTGATACTGCCTGGTATGTAGAAACAACGACTCTTTTGATTTTGGCCACATCGTGCAATGGTTTTAATGCAACCACCATCTGGATGGTAGAACAGTTAGGGTTAGCTATAATGCCTTTATGATTTTTTAAATGTTCAGGGTTCACCTCAGGCACAACTAAGGGCACATCAGGAGACATGCGAAATGCATTGCTGTTATCTATGACAATTGCCCCTCGCTTTACAGCCTCTGGAGCAAGCTCTTTGCTAACACTTTTACCGGCGGAAAATAAAGCTATGTCTACGCCGTCAAAGGAAGCAGGTGTTGCTTCCTGCACTTTTATTTTCTCACCTCTAAAGTCAACAACATGACCGTTTGACCTTGCAGAAGCCAATGGCAATATACTTTTAACCGGAAAATTTCGCTCCTCTAAAATTCTAAGCATGGTTTGGCCTACAGCTCCTGTAGCTCCAACTATAGCGATATTGTATTTTTTCATCTTTATGCACCCCTTTACCAATTTGTTAAGTGTTTTTTGTTTGAATGCACCATGCATTGATGAGCAGCGCTCCTCATCATATAGATATTTTCA
>JAMNZY010000074.1 GCA_023622055.1 Bacillota bacterium | reverse complement strand
CCTCTAACAAAATACCTATTATATAACCCCATTGAAAACGCATAAAATCAACATTTTTATTTTTACGATTTGATATTTTTAAATAATCACTCTTTTTTATATTATACCATACACCCCTTATAATACAAGGATTGGAAATGGTTTTGTATGAAATAAAACTTGTCGTCGATCTCCCGGGGTTTTTGCACTATTGGAGGTCGACGACAAGTTTTTTACCATCTAGCCACAAATGCCTGATAGTTCTCCTCGCCCATAAGGTGTTTCTGTAATTTATACAGTTCCACTCTTATCAAGCGGCGATATGACACATTTCTACCTAGTTTTCTATGTTTTATTGTGGTCCTCAATTTGTTTTCGAATTCCTGTACAAATGCTTTTTTAGCTTTGTCTTTCATAAGCAGCCCATCGGTAACCTTTTCGAAGTCTTCATCTTTAATAATATTTCTTCCTAATAGGGTGAAAATCACTCTATCTACTATAATTGGTTTAAACACTTCAGCAATATCTAAATTCAAAGTAAATCTTCTAAAGTTAGTAGCATGTAAGAAGCCTATTCGAGGGTCAAGATGTGTTTTGTAGATTTCACTTAAACATGTGGTATACATTAGTGAGTTCCCAAAGCTTATCATAGTATTAAGATTGTTTCTTGGAGGCCTTCGCGTTCTTTCTTCAAATCTAAATTCGGGTTTTTGTATAATTTCATCAAAAGCTTGATAATAATATTCCCGAACATTTCCCTCGACAGCCATTAACTCATCTATATCTGCACATTCACCGATTCGTTGTTCCAAATTCTTAATTTCAGCTTCAATGTTTTCTAGGTGTTTTCCCCGATTAGCATAGTATCTTATAGTCTGTAGTATGTTTTTGACTGCTCCTATTACAAATTCTTTCGCTAATTTTAATCTTTTGGGTAAATCCATATAATGCTCTGCTTGTCTTAAAATCATGTATCCTGAATTTAAATGTTCTCTCGGATAGTATGTTCCTGCATAATAACCGTAATAATTGTAAAAATGCAATATTATCTCTGAGGTTGTGGCAAATTCCAAAAATCTTTTGTTTATATTTACTTCACCAAAAATATGTATCTCACTGGTATTATTTACTGGAATGTATCTCTTTCCGTCTTCATTCTCAAAAAATAAAGTATTGTCTTTCCTTTTTAGTTCACCGTTGGAAAATATATATATTGGCCTTTTCAATAATAACTTCCTCCCCTAAGCAAAACAAAATTCCGAGTACGCGCAAGTGTTGCAAAATCTATTTTTCTGAGCTTTGGGAGGTTGTTCTTTATAAATTATTTTTAGAATTTCCCCTTCTATTTCTTCAAGTTTTTTTATAGATTCTTCATTCAATTCCACGTCTATCGTTTTTCTCTCTTCTGGAAAAAAAAGTTTTCCTTTAGCTTGTATACCGTGCTGCCTCAAAACCTTTAGATAATATAGCAATTGCATGGTAGCTGCTTCTTTATATTTGCTGCTTTTTTTAACTTCACCAATAATTATTTGGCCATCTACTTTTCTCATTAAATCTGCCTTGACATTATCAACTTCTATTTCTTTTTTGTCTCTTTTATAAGAACTTTCACTTATTATCCGCCCAAGTTCTATAAGTTCATGTTCCTGATCTGCTTCTATGCCATGGGCATACCAAACCAATGTCCCTGTCACACCTATTTCTGCGCTGGAGATAATTATCACCTTCTTTAAGTTACATCATTGTGATAAGATTTTCTAAGTTCCTGTTAAAGCCTGTTTCCTTAAATAATCACCCTTTAATTTATCATAAGATAGTTAAATCTAAAAGAATCGATTATCCTCATATAATATTCCTATCTCTTCATCATAATCGATAGCA
The DNA here is from genome assembly GCA_023622055.1 of Bacillota bacterium. GTDB lineage: Bacteria > Bacillota > Thermosediminibacteria > Thermosediminibacterales > Tepidanaerobacteraceae > DTU063. The sequence goes on along the minus strand of JAMNZY010000074.1, from coordinate 5,612 downwards.
TAAAAAGGTAAAGGGTATCGTTTGTCTTCAACTAAATTTGCAGCTATCATCTTTTTAAATTTGCTAATATTTACAGGAACCTCGTATAAGGGAATTTTTGCATACTCTTTTTGATCATATAGTCTTTCTACCTCATCTTTAAACTTTGTCGGTATAACGGTCACTTTCATAATATCAAAACGCCTGGTTGCAATTTGTTCATCTAACGGCAGGTCAAATATGAATAAATCATCCACTATTCTTTGGTATAATTTTATACCTTCTTCAAAATTTTCATCATAAATATCAAAACCATCATACACTTCTTCTATCATTTTATTTATTTCTCTTTCTGATAGCTTTCTTTGGTTTAATAAAATTATCTCTTTAGTCATTTCTAAAATTTTCCTCGAATTTTTATAGACATATTCTATGCTAATCTTAGAGGGATTAAAGACTATAAACTCCGAATCATCATATAGTATCCAACGGTTACAGCGCCCGGCCCTCTGCACTAAGCTATCAATAGGAGCACATTCTGAAAACATAATTTCAAAACTCACATCTAGAGAAACTTCTAGTACTTGTGTTGCAATGACCAGTTGGTAGTCTTTACTCCCTTTAAGTAATTTATCTTCTTTCTCGATTCTGTCTTTCATCGTAAATTCAGAATGAAGGCAAAGAGTCTTATACCCTTTTCCATGCCAGTATATATACTCATTTTTTGCTGTTTCCACATCATTTACAACCAAAGCTACTTTCTTCCCTTGGTCTAAATATTTTTGAATTTCATCTCTGATATCTTCCAATTCTTTATCAATATATCTCCATCGATTAGATTTTCTATCCATTAATTCTCCCGCTACAATTGGTTTATCTATTTTAAGCAGTTCCTGAAAGTGCTTTCTCAAAAATCTAGGAAATGTTGCACTCATCAGCATAACTTTGCCACCAAGTGTCTTTATTTTGCGAATTGTTTCTGTGATAAGCGCCAGGGTAAAAGTATCATAAGCCTGAATCTCGTCGAAGATCACAGCGCTGTTTATTAATGCATATTCTTTTAGGGCCCATAACTTTGAATTAAACCCGCTAGTTAGTATTTGATCGACAGTTGATACCATTACCGGGGGTATAAAGGCTTTTGCATGGAGGAGTGAAAAATGTGGCAATGCATCACTTTCTTGTAAGGCAAAATATGTACTTGCTCCTGAATGACTTAATCCACATACCTGAGGGTTAAAGTAGTGCTGTCTCATTCTCTCATAAATACTATTCGAAGTTACTTTTGTTGGCAGGCAGAAAATGATTTTTTTGCAGTCAAACTGTGTTGCCCACATCAGTGACGCTTCGGTTTTGCCAGAACCTGTAGGAGCAATAGCTATTACATCACCGAAAGTTTGGGCACATTTCGCGTGAAAAGGTCTTTTTTCATAAGTTCTGTTTTCCTTTTCTAACTTTTTTATTATTTTATTGATCAATTCTTCTTGAGTAATTGCAAGGGAAAAATCCCCATCTGAAGATGCAACCCAATCACAATATTGTAGCTGGCCCTTAGCTATAGCATATAGCAATCGCTTATGATATCTAGTTACGGTTTTAAAAGCACTTTGTTGTTCCATATTTACAACACTAAAAATTTTCTCTATCAACTTCTTTAATAGAATAGGATTATGCATTGAACTGATTTTAGATGGTCTAGGCACGTTGTATTCTTCTAATAAAGAGTAACCATATTCCATTTCCTCTTTAGAAAGCAAAGGCCATTGTTTTTTGCTAAATTCGCGTTCAAAGCTCTCGTATCTAGGGTCAATAGATTTGTGATGTGACAAAACTGCAAAAAGGGGATAGCCAAACTCCCCTTTTTGCTTCTTCCATTCATGGGCAAATGGAATCAAATAGTAAAAAGAGAGTAATTCGTGTCTAAAGTAGTCATCTCTACTTATTTTTGAGCCTTTTATTAGCGATTTCATGGTTTTTTGAAAAAGTTTGTTTAGTTTGCCGAAGTCATGCATCAGTATGGCAATCTTCATTTTTTGTGCATATTGTTCAGTTGTTTCATTACATTTACTAAGTATGGGCTTGATATATTTCAGTGTTTGCCTCAATTCTCGCTCCATAATTTTGTAAGATTTGTTAATGTGATATTTGTAAGAGCCTTCCTTACCCTCTAGTGGTTTTGCATAGTACATAATCAATCATCCATCCTTTTGCTCACTAAAAATAAAGCAGGAAACAGCAGTATTTTCAAATAGATACGTGGGCATTGAATAAGTTAGCTTTTGCTTATCTCCTAAAAAAGTAAAATCTTGATATACTCGCCCCTGACGTGCCCCTTTGTTGTCAAATACATAATCAGTAGGCAATGTTTTCACCAAAGGCGGAGTGATTGTTTGAACAATGGGTGTGTCTTTAATCTCATCCCAGTTTAATTCTATTTCTGATAATATATCTCCACAAACCCATGTGTTTGACAAGGAAGTGCTCACATCTTTATCTACTCTGTCATACCAAGTTACTTTTTTGATTTTAATGAGGTCATCGTTATTGCCAAGGGTTAACCCGTAAGAAGGTGATAAGAAGGCATTATATAATAACTTAGCAATTTCTTCATCTTTACAGATATAATATAACTCTCCTTTGAATCCATATAAAAATTCCCGAATAACTATATCCTTTTCCACTTTTCCACTACATTTTAGTTTTGTATAATTCCAAAGATCTTTGCCCCTTCCTTGGTGACTTCCCCGACATCCCACTCCAATATGATTTTTTTTAAAAAAGTTAAGAGTTTCTTCAAAACTTTTACCCAATGCAGCGCCTGCGACACCTAGAATAGTACTAGGAGGAGGTAAAGGGAGTGTCTCATGATACAATTGTCCCGCCGCTTCCCTAAATGAAACCGTGAGAGCTTCTACTTCTATTTTAATTCCCTTCAAAGCCTTTCCTCCCTCATTTTTTATTTGTAAAATTCTTTTATCCAACTTCTAATCGTATCAAATGCTTCTCCAAGAGGTAGAAAATCCTCATGATCTGATTCAAAAAATCCTTTTCTTTCTCCCAGTGTGTAAGTTATAATCTGTGATGAAAAATCTTTAATTGTGTTTTGAATTAATTCTACATCGAAGTCGTTTTCTCCTGAAAGTCTTATGCTTTCCAAGAAAATGGGATTCTTTACAGACATAACCGCAGCACAAATCATTTTAGGAGACATGTCAGTTAGAAAACGGCTTTGACGTCCTACAGTCCATAGATTTTGAATGGCGTCACAGAGCGCAAGTACCCTTTTTTTCTTTTCCTCAGGTTTTAAGCTAAGTTCATAAAGATCACCTTTGGAAGCTTCACCAATTCTATCTAATTCAACTAGTATTGTCCCACAGTAAAATCCTGAGTGAATTTCTGTTTCAAATATATTTGGAGTCCCACCGGCAGGAACTGACATATAATTGGTGCCAAAATCCATATCACCCATATATGGATTAAGTGCAATGGCAGGTGATACTCGCACTGGACTTGTTCTTTTTATAGTTTCTTTTTTCGCATCCATGAAGCCAAACAAATCATCATCTATGTAGTTATTTGGATCACATAGTGTAGTTGCCGCCCCTTTTTCTTTTTCTCCTACTTTTCCTTCTGAAAGCTCAAAGCCAAGTGCCGCTAGCTGTTCTCTTAGTGCCCTACGAACAGCCTGTGACGAACAATATGGATAATCTTTTCCATCTGTCTTACGTATTTTTTTTATGCTGGAAATATTATCAGCCTCTTTATCTGATCCATTTAAAGAAGCATAGCTGGCTTTTGTTAAATATGTAATTGTCAACGCCTTAGCATTATTCATCTCTCATCTCTCCTTCATTTGATTTTTTTAAAGAATTGTAAACATTTAACGCCCCTAAAACACAATAAGCTCTAAAGTCTTCAAAATTTGCTTCATCAATAAGGCCCTCCTGTATAGGCCGAGATACTGAAATCCCGTAGCGGAATTGTAGAGTATTTAGCTGATTTAGAAAATCTGTTGGTGTGCGGGTCTTTCTTAGTTTAAAGAGATCCCCTCTAATTTTTTTCAAATCTTCTTGTTTTAATTGTTCTTTAGCCTGCAGAACAATTTGTTTTCCTAAATTTACTGCCACATTGATTTGATCTTTAGTCATGATATCACCCCTTATAACCAATTGATATTCTTTGACAAACAGCAACATGTTTCTCATGCGCATAAATCCATCGCCGGTTATTATTTTGCGAAAACAAAACTCTTCCATATCCCTTAAAATGCTATGTTTATTTAAAATCTTTTTTAATATCTGATTACGTTTAAGTGTTTTATTTTCATCTTTGTTTTGCTGTGGTTCATATAAATCATCAAAGACACTTTTCATTTCTATCCCTTGTTTTTCCATATGAGATAATAATCTAAAAACATAAGCAGTATCTTGATATATAATCAAATCTTGTGTAATAAAAGTTTGACCCTTATCTGATAACGCTATAAGAATTATCTCAGTAGGTGCATACAAAATTTCTCCCAGTAAGTCTCGCATAATCTCATCTAAATCATCAATTTCTTGTGCTGCTAGCTGGTCCTTTAATAATTTATAGGCATCGTAATAAAATGCCCATAATAGCTCATGAGGCTTTTTAGCATGGTACAGCAATTCTTGCTTGTTAAGACCGATATTTTTCAGAAAATACTGGTCATCAAAAGCTCGCAAGCTAGAATAACTGCCTAATTTTTGTTGCAAATTTAATAAATGTTTAAAATTTGATGAGTTTGGAGATATAATCATCATTGTGTCATCGTGAACTTTATAATGAATGCACTCATAGGCAAATTTTGATAAAAAGTTGCATTCCCAGCAGACTACATCTGGTTTTCGACCCTGCGAATGGAACGATTGGGAGGCTGAACTGCTGGCAAAAAGTAGATAAATTGGTTGTGCTATCTGGTACATTTCTGTGTGGTTCTCTCCGCAAATACAGCATATTGATGGTTTTTTTCTGCTTTTTTTAGTAGGCAATATTTTTATTTCAGTATCGTGACAAACAGGAAGGGTATATAGGAGCTTTTTATCTTTACCCCACAGCTTTCTACCAGTTTCCTTCATGAACTTGTCCACGCGTTTTTTTAAATTCTCTGGCAAATCTTCATACTTTTCACCTTCAGCCTTCCAACTTTTTGCACTAATTACCTTTTGAATTGGGGGAATCGGGACTCTTTTCGGTGCTAATTGCAACTCATCCTTTTCCTTGTCATAAATTATCAATTCTTTTTTTTCCTTTTGACTTGCATTTGATATGTTCCAGTAAAGACTTGCAATATGCTCATAACAGCAATGGAGAAACGAGCGTAATTCTTCTTCACTTTTTGCCTGAAAAGTTAATCCCGATGGACTTTGGGTAATATGGATTCCTAGCTTTTCTTTCTGATCTCTAAGCACATCCTTATTCGCAACGAAGTATAGACCAGCTAAGCCAGCGTTTAACCACCAATGATGTCTGAGTTTAAATGTATGTTCCATATAATTTACCTCCTTGTATAATGTATTTAGGTTATTTATTAGGAAAACCTATAAACCTATTCTTTACATCTTCTATCTGTCAGGAGATAATTGTCTTATTAGATTGAGAGAATTATCGTT
>JAMNZY010000204.1 GCA_023622055.1 Bacillota bacterium | reverse complement strand
TAGTCCCCGATTTTTTCAATATCTGTAGTAATATGTGATGAGAAAAACACAGACCGGCTTTCATCCTGAATAAATTCCATCAAAATACCAAGCAGTTCATCTCTTACTATAGGATCAAGTCCTGAAGTCGGTTCATCAAGAATAAGAAGCTCCGGGTTGTGAGAAAGGGCAATGGCTAAGGCTGTTTTCATCTTCATTCCCTTTGAAAGTTGGTTAATTTTCTTAGATCTATCTATAGAAAATCTTGCCAACAATTCTTCAAAGCGTTCATCATCCCACTCATGGTAAAAATTTTTCGCAAAATTTACATTCCAGGCAACAGTCTGGTTTTCGTAAAAAACCGGTTGTTCACTAACGTATCCCACTTTATTTTTTATATACAGCTCGTATTTCACATGGTCTTTGCCAAATACTCTTATTTCCCCTGAATCTTTTTTTATCATATTCATTATAAGTTTTATGGTAGTAGTCTTGCCGGCGCCATTTGCACCTATAAAACCCATGATATAACCTCTGGGCAGTAATATGTTTACATCAGATAGCTTAAAATTGCCGTAGCTCTTGTTCAGGTTTATGATTTCCAGTATGTTGTCTTTCACTGATACTCCTCCTTCAGGACTTTATTGAAGATTTGTTCCACGCTGTTACGCAAAACTCCAGTTTTTTTAGCTTTCACCACTACTTCACGCATTTGCTGCTCAATTTCAAGGAGATTTAAAGACGTTATTTCATTTATATCCCAATCAGCCACAAAACATCCTTTGCCCGGCCGTGTAATTATGAGTTTTTCTTGCTCTAATTCCAAATATGCCCGCTTAATAGTGATGACGCTGATTTTCAAATCCCGTGCCAACTGCCTTATAGATGGCAGAACATCACCGGGCTTAAGTTCACCTTTTAATATTTTACTTTTTATACTTTCATAAATTTGTTCATACAAAGGTCTTGGATCGATATTAGAAATTGTAATAAACATAGCATCTCCCACTGTGTATATATTGTATATACAGTATATAAGGAATAAACAGTTCTGTCAAGTTGTTAATTTGAAATTATATATCTTGATTTTGTAATTCTTTTCAAAATATAATATAATAAATTGAAAATCGTTATTATAAAGGAGTATTTTATGTAATGGAGATATCGTTATGCTAGGTGGAAAGATACCTTCTTTTATCAAGGATATTTGCAATAAGTTAAGAAAATCAGGCTTTGAAGCTTATGTTGTTGGCGGCAGCATAAGGGATATTATAATGAATCGGGAAGCCTCAGATTTTGATATCGCTACAAGTGCCCTTCCAAACCAAATAGCATCAGTCTTCCCAAAGGCAAAGCCTTACGGAAATTTTGGCACTATGCTTGTAATTGCCGAAGGAACAAAGGTGGAGATTACTCCCTTTAGAGATGACGCCCCAGGCAGAAAACCAAATTACACCTTTGGAGGAAGTATTTACACAGACCTTGCCCGCCGGGATTTTACCATAAACTCCATCGCCTATGACCCAATAAAGGATGAGCTCATAGACCCTTTTGGCGGCGTAGAAGATATAAAACAAGGTATTATAAGGTGTACAGGTTCTACAGTGCGGATCTGGGAAGATCCCCTAAGAGCAATGAGGGCTGCCCGGTTTCAGGCTCAATTAAGCTTTAAAATCGAAAGTTCCACTTTCTATACCTTAAAAGCCCATGCGGAAAAGCTGAATACCATCTCGAAAGAACGTATTCGGGATGAGTTGATAAAATTAATAACTGGAGACTATTGCTTTGACGGCTTGGTAACCCTTGTGGTGACAGGTCTAATGAATTACATTATCCCTGAGCTGATGGCTGGCATGGGGATTATGCACTATAACAAGCCACTTGATGTATTGGAACATAATCTGGTGGCATGTAAAGTAATTAGAAACACTCTGCCCCTTAGGCTTGCTGCTCTGCTCCACGATGTTGGAAAACCTGACACTGCCGTAGAAGCAGAAAAAGGCCTTGTTTTTCCCGAACATCACATCAAATCTGCCATTATGGCAGAAGAAATATTGGAAAGACTGAGATTCGAAACAAAGATAAAAAATAAAGTGGTGCTCTTAATTAAAAATCACATGTTTTTTTACACTCCAGATTCACCTATATCCCATTTAAGAAAGCTTATTTCAAAAGTAGGTTGGGATAATATATATGATTTAATTGACCTTCGAGTAGCAGATAGAATAGCCAGTGGTTTTGAAAGAATATTATCTCCCAGTTTTAAAAAACTAATTTCTGACTTAGAAATATTGAAAGAAGAAAAAAGTGATTATCAGATAAAAGACCTGGCCGTATCTGGCCAGGACATTATAGACCAACTGGGCATTGCTCCGGGACCAAGGGTGGGACAGCTGCTAAGTAAACTTTTGGAGGAAGTGTTGGAAAATCCTAAGCTAAATACAAAAGAGCAGTTGCTTGATCTAGCAAAAAAAATCCAATCATAGTAGGCAATAAGCAGATTTACCTATTTGATTATATAGTAGCACGTCTCCAGTTCCTCATTGTCTATTTCTGGAAGTTTTGCTTTTAACTGGTTTATTACGTAATCATCTATCCCGTAAAAGTCACCACCCAAAATTCGAGAGCACACATTGTGACTTGCATGAGAACCTTTATGTCTGGAAATAAATTGCAAAATTTCTTGTATCTGCTTTTCTCTATTAATCAATAAAACACCTCCCGATACTATTTTGAAACTTCTACATTGCTGTAGTTTATTTTTAACACATGGGAGGTGTTTTTATTCTTGATTTATTATTCTTTTCACCTAAGTGATACATCTCCACTTACAACCTTTTCTATTTGCCCGTCTAAAGCTTTAACCAGTAAAGCTCCTGATGAGTCAATATCCAGGGCAATCCCCTCAAAATTGTAATTTCTCCCTATGATCTTTACTTTCCTGCCTAAATTTATGCACAAAGCCCTCCACCTTACAAAAATTTCTTCAAATCCCTCTTTTTCAGCCAGTATATAATAATGTTCCAATTTCTCCAATAAAGCCCTTAGAACTTCAATGCGGCTTACTTTTTCTCCTTTAACTTGTTTTAGAGAAATACTAATGTCCTTCAATTCATCAGGAAAGTCATTGTTGATATTTATTCCTATACCTAGGATAACATAGTTTATTGCATCCATTTCGGCGCTCATTTCAGTAAGAATGCCGCAGACTTTTTTGCCATCAACGAGAATATCATTTGGCCACTTTATATTTGTGGAAATTCCTGTGGATCGTAAAATGGCTTCAGCTACAGCTACAGCTGACATGATGGTAAGTTTAGGTGCGTCTACAGGTAAAAGTTCAGGCCTCAACACTACAGAAAGCCAGAGGCCTCCCATGGGAGAGTCCCAAGCTCGCCCCATTCGACCTCTGCCTCCCTGTTGTCTCTCTGCTACTACCAAGGTACCCCTTGGCGCGCCCTCCCGAGCTAATTTTTTTGCATCATCATTGGTGGACTTTGTATCTGTACAGTATTGAACTTTCCTGCCTAGAATTTTTAAACAAGATTTGTGCCATATTTCTTCAGGTAAGAGCAAATCCGGGGATTTTTCCAGACAATAACCAAGCTTGGGGGATGATTTTATAGTATAGCCCATATCTCTTAAAGTATTCACCTGTTTCCAAATGGCAGAACGAGTTATGCCAAATTTTTTGCTGATTTTTTCACCGGAAATATAATTCCCTTTGTTTTCAAGCAACAACATTAAAAGCTGATTTGCTTCATCTCTGTCTTTGACTATAAAAATATCTTTTGACATCTATAACGGCACCTCTTTAATTATTACTATATATTCTAGATCTTCTTCCACTTTATTTATATCTTTCTACTTTTTTACACCTTTTCCTTCAAAAGTACATGGACCTAGACCCTATCTTATGCTAGCATTAAAAACAGCAATTGCTTATATTAGGATATGTTTGCAAATACTATCCTACTATTATGCTTGAGCATCAATTGGTGGAGGAGATATTTTATGCTAAAGAAAAAATGTATTGCACTAATTGCCCTTTTACTGTTGATTCAAGTTTTTTCAAGTGTTGCCTTGGCAGCCGATAGCGGTACTTACTATTATTTTGAAGACACTATAGGGCCCATAAGCATTCACATAGATTATTTTTACACTTATCGCCCTTTTTCTAATGCCCAAAAAATCTATAGGGATTTTGACGGGGACGGCGTATATGAGATTGCAGTAATTTACAATGGAACTCAAGGTTATAAGTATTTAGCAGTTTACAAAATCCAAGGCAGAAGAATGGTTCAGATTTTTTCCGGTAAAGGTGCATCTATTAAAGTCAACTCCAACGGATTTTCCATTAGTAATGTGAAATATGACGGCAGGTACTTTTACGAAACTTATACTTATACATGGGGAAACGGTAAGTTCTTAAGGACCGGATATGCTAAGACTTACATTAAAGAAGGTTATTACGATTACAAAAACCCCATAAAAGATAGACCCATCGTAAGTAAAGATGAAAGGGCCCTTACGGTAAACTCTCTATTGAAAGCGAGAATGCAGGGAAAATTCGACGAAGCAATGAACTATCTGTCTAAATCCTACAAAGCCAAGATTGATTCCAAAGAATTAAAATCAATAATCCCTTACGGCACAGTAACTGCTGTAGATATTTTTGATTCTCAGCGTGGAGATTGGGTTGTAGCAGTAATCAGAGACATTTGGGAAAACAGCAGGGTGTTTAAGTTTGTCCCAGTAAATGAAAAAGACAAATACGGCAATTTCAAAATCGATGAAATCGTAGAAATACCGAGAGCAAATTGAGATTGTCACTGAAAAAGCCGCTAGATTTTCTAGCGGCTTTTGTTTTTCTTTGAACACCAAGGAATTTTGTGGTACTTTCAAACTTTGATTAAGCTATCATTTTTCGATTACGTAAGTTCCGGTTACAGATACGCCTTCTAAGGTGTCTTTTACCGGGCAGTGCTCTTCTATAAATTTACACAATTTCTTTATATTTTCTTCAGGTGAATTGGAGATTATATGCATTTTGTAGCGAATATCGGAAAATCCTTTTCTCACATCGGGGTTTTTCCCCGTAAATCCATCTGGATCTAAATCCCCTTCTAATTCCACTGAAAAACCTTTTAATTCTACGCGGAATTTTGGTGCAAACATACCTGCTACTATGCTCATACACCCACCTAAAGAACACAGAAGCAATTCTACTGGATTCATGGCCGTATTGGTACCGCCAAGTTCTACTGGTTCATCCATGGTAACCTTAAAACTCCGTGAAGTGGCCTCGACTAAAGCACCGCCCTTCCACTCCGCTTTGGCATTAAAAGTCTGAATTGCCATGAAATACCCCCTTATACATATATTTCCCTAGTATAATTATAACACTTTTTTTGTATTTGGCACCATTTTGTAAGATTAAATGTTATCTGTAAAAGGTATTTGGACTGTTTTTTCGTTCTCCAGGTAATGCAGATTGGCATAAATTTTTACTATATTGGCATATTTGTCATGTTCTATTTTTATATCACTTACCCTAGCATCATCTTGGCGATATCTAAGATACTCAGTTAAAATATATTGGGCATTTTCTTCACTTAAATCATTATAGAAGGTCTTGTAAGTATCGGCGGGAATCTCAAGTACAACACTGTGCAGACCTCCTCTTACTGCCCTGGTTTCGCGGATGAAATTGAACATTCTTAAAACCTGCCCATTAGTCACTTATTTTTCTTTTGTTTCTTTTTGTTTTCAGGTGTCTTTTGGGAATTTCCCTGGGCAATTTCCTCTGACAATTCGTAGTATTCAGGGCTTGTATCGTCAACCAAGTTGCCTTTTTCTTTTAGATTTGGTGGAACTAGTTTGTTT
>JAMNZY010000072.1 GCA_023622055.1 Bacillota bacterium | reverse complement strand
TTGGTAGCATAGTTCATATGAAAGGGGCTTAGATTATAAACGGTTACTACAAATATTCCAAGGAGCAATACACTCATCACTGCCACAAAAGTTCTCTTGTTATTGTAATAATAACTGGATAATAAGGCGGGAATATTCCTTATAAGGCTTAGCAAACCCGGTGTTTTTTCACGGGAAGTTTGCTGATAAGAGAGGTCTTTGATTTTTTCCATTAATTTAGGTGTAAAGTCATCAGGCAATTCAACTTGTTCCAGTGATCCTGCAGCTTGTATTATTTGCTGAAGTTCTTCTACCTCTCGTCTGCAATCAGAACAATCTCTTATGTGACTTTCTAAAATCTCTTTTTCTTCAACGGTTACTAGGCCTTCTACATATTTATCTATCAAATTTTCGTAGTAAGTGCTGCATGCCACATCGCTACCCCCCTTTGTACTAATAATAGACGTAACAGACTCATAAAAGTTCCGGCCTTTTCAATATTTGTCTTAATGCTCTACGACCCCTGCTTAATCTGGATTTTACAGTGCCAAGGGAGCACATCAGAATTTCACTGATTTCTGTGTAGCTAAAGCCCTGAATATCCCTCAATATCACACATATCCGCTGCTCTTCTGGCAGAGAATTTATGGCTTTCATAAGAGCTTGTTTTAGCTCTTGCTTTTCTACAAATTCTTCAGGTAACTGGGTGAAAGAACTGTGGGTCGTATCATTTCCTGCCACCATTTCATCATTTATGGGCAGTGTTTCATCTTTCTTTTTCCGCAAAAAGTCAATGCAGGTATTTACTGCAATGCGATACAACCACGTGGAAAAGCTGGAATTTTCCTTAAATCCGCGGAGGGAGGTAAATACTTTTATAAATATTTCCTGGGTAATATCCATAGCATCTTCTGAGTTGTTAAAAAAGCGGTAAACTGTATTGTATACTTTTTTCTCATACCCGGCAATCAACTCTTCAAAAGCTGACACATCGCCTTTTTTTGCCCGGCGTATGAGGGCTTTTTCTACGTGCACTTTTTTGCCCCCCTTCCATTTGCTCTCCTAGGTATTCGACCCTTAGGGGTAAAATTCCTTCAAAAAAAATAACCGGATTTTACCGGCTGTAAAAATTTATAATCCCCTTTGTGTCATCTTTTCCAAAGGAAAGACTAAAAGTTGAGCAGATGTCCTCTAAAGTCATATATGAACGGCTGTTTATTAAAACTGTCTTTAAGGGTATGTCATTGGCAAAAGCAGTCCTAGTCTCATTGTTCCAAAATACAGTCCATCCCAGGGCTTCTGCCACAGGTCTAACCGGTATTAGGATTGTATTGTTTTCCTTCAAACAACCTGCCTTTAACAATTGGCCGTTTACTGCTATTAAAATTCCTGTGACATGGATGATTTCTTCATCTCTATTTATTTTTATATCAAACTGGCCATTTGTAAAAAGCTCCTCAAAACTAATATACTCACCCTTATTTACCACTGCAGGCAAGTCACTTTTACATACAGCACCAAAGTATCTTTCCATTTCTCCTTTGTTTATGTAAAATATCTCATCGATTATAACGATATCGTTTGTAACTAATCTATTGTTAAAGGTAATAAAATAACCTTGGTTAAAAATAACCGGCTCTCTATTGACTTTGCTAAGCAATACATCTAACTTTTGTTGAGGAATTAGAATATTGCTTTCGCTTAACTTTGCTACTATGGTTTCTTTTTTGTTGACACCGAAATTGTATATATCTGGATATACTTTTAAATAAGGTTTGATGCTGTTTTTTTCTAAAATTTGAGTTTGATATATAATTTTAACAGGTGTACCTATGGCTACTTTTTCATACAGTTCTTCCACGTCTTCATTGTGCAATCTCACACATCCAGCGGAAGCCATAGTGCCGATAACTGAAGGATTATTGTTGCCGTGGATCCCATAACCGTTTTTAAATCCAATCCATCTAGTGCCTAAAGGATTGGATGGACCAGGCGGCACCGGTTGACGCCCTTTGGGAAACCATGTGGGATGTTTTAATTTGTTTATAACTTGAAAATCACCTGTTGGAGTCTGACTTGTGCTCCTTCCCACTGCCACTTGATAGGTTTTGACGAGAGTTTCACCTTCATAATATTCCAGGGAAAAAGCGGGAATATTTAATATTATTTTTTTAGCCGTTGAAGCATGGGATATTCCCGTAAATGTAAATAATAAGGCAATAATCAATGTTAAGCATACAGCTTTTTTCAATAAAACACCCCCGTTTTCACGCAAAATACTGACACTACTCATAATATGTTCTTAACGGGGGTTTATGTGTGTTTTATAAAAAATTTCTCCAAAAAAAATAGCACTTTTAAGCCAGCCTTAAACCTAAACTCATGGCAAAATTATACGCTTCCCTATAGTCACGGGGACTGAGAGGTTTTGCAATTTCATCATATTCATAAGCATTATGGGCAGGATAATATTGATCCATCAGGTTGACTAAGCAGTCCGGCGACAGTTCATCCTTTATGAACCTCAAAATATTTTTTGTATCTTCAAGACCACCAGGCATTACCAAGTGCCTGATGAGGAGACCCCTATAAGCTAAACCTTTCTCATCGGTTTTTAATCCTCCCACCTGGCGGTCCATTTCTTTTAAAGCCCTTTTTACTTTCTTGGGATAATCCTTAACTCTAGAGTATCTCAAACCCCGCTCAGATAAAAAATATTTAAAATCAGGCATGTAGATATCTATGACGCCTTCTAATACCTTTAAAGTTTCTATTTTCTCATATCCACCGCAGTTATATACCAAAGGCAACCTTAATCCTTTTTGGGCTGCTATATATAAGGCTTCCAGAATATTTGGCACAAAATGGGTGGGAGTAACCAAGTTGATATTGTGACAGTTGTAATAATTTTGGAGCAAAAGCATGATTTCTGCAAGTTCCTCATTTGAAACAATTCTTCCTTCTCCCCTGAAACTGAGCTGCCAGTTTTGACAAAAAACACATCCCATATTGCAGTAGCCGAAAAATATGGTGCCAGAGCCGTTTTTCCCAACTAAAGGCCTTTCTTCACCAAAATGGGGACCATAGCTTGCAACAATTACTTCATGGGTTGCGCGACATAATCCAAGCTCCTCTATTCTGTTTACATTGCATTCATGGGGGCACAAATTGCATTCCGTTAAATGGCTTTTAGCCTGTTTAACTTTTTTCAGCAATTGGCCTGTTTCTAGTAATCCCACGTAGCCAGGTATTGTATTAGCTGTCATTCCTCTCACCATCATCTTTAAAGTATTCAGCCTCTTCCGGATGGGAGCTAACTTCAATGCGAACCAAAGCGCGGCGCAGCAAAACCTGCAACTTACGAACCTGATGTTCTTCAGATTCTTCTCGAATTGTAGCTTCAGCTTCTCGGGCGTCTCTTTCAGCTCGTTCTCTATCAATCTCTTCAGGTCGCTGGGCTATTGTGGTGAAAATATTTACTGTCTTATTTTCTATCTCTGCTATACCACCAAAGAGAGCCAGTTTTTTCTCAATCCCGTTGTTAATAATACGGAGAATGCCGTCTCCCAGCACTGTAGAAACAGGTGCGTGACCGGGAAGCACACCCAGGTCCCCATCAATACATCGCATGATAATCATGTCAGCCTTTTCCACGAATTTTAGGCCGCGAGGCGTGGTTATGTTTAAAGTAATTTTTTTCTCAACAGCTGGACTGGTCTGCTCTTTAGTCATATCAACCACCTTGTGAGTGCTTATATTTTTCTACAACTTCATCGATAGTTCCCACATTGAGGAAAAAGCCCTCCGGTATATCATCATGGACTCCATCAATAATCTCCCCAAAGCCCCTGACAGTTTCATCAATGGAAACATAGCGACCTGGTATAGATGTAAACTTCTCAGCCACATAGAACGGCTGTGATAAAAAGCGCTGAACTTTTCTAGCTCTATTTACAATCAGCTTATCTTCCTCAGACAATTCGTCTATGCCTAAAATAGCTACAATGTCCTGAAGATCTTTATAGCGCTGCAGGATGCTTCTGACAGCATGGGATACGCGGTAGTGCTCTGCTCCTACAATATTTGGTTCTAACATGCGGGAAGATGAACTCAGTGGATCTATGGCGGGATAGATACCTTGCTCAACAATGGCCCTAGACAAAACTGTCACCGCATCTAAATGAGCAAAAGTAGTGGCGGTGGATGGATCCGTAAAATCATCTGCAGGCACGTAGATGGCCTGGACAGAAGTAATTGATCCATATTTGGTAGATGTAATTCGCTCCTGAAGGGCACCTATCTCTGTAGCCAAAGTGGGCTGATAACCAACAGCACTAGGTGTACGTCCAAGTAATGCTGATACTTCAGACCCTGCTTGTATAAAACGGAAAATATTATCAATAAACAACAAGACATCTTGCTGCTTAACATCACGGAAATACTCGGCCATAGTGAGCCCCGTGAGGCCAACTCTCATTCTGACTCCCGGCGGCTCATTCATTTGACCAAAAATCAGTGCCGTATTATCGATAACACCTGAATTTTTCATGTCATAATAAAGCTCATTGCCTTCACGGGTTCGTTCTCCAACTCCTACAAAGACTGAATAACCACCGTGTTCTTTGGCGATACTGTTGATAAGCTCCATGATAAGGACCGTCTTGCCAACTCCAGCACCGCCAAATAGGCCTATCTTACCACCTTTTGGGAAAGGGCAAAGGAGGTCAACGGCTTTGATGCCGGTTTCCAGTATCTCCGGCTGTGCAATCTGTTCAGTAAGTTTAGGCGCTTCTCTGTGTATGGGCCAACGTTCTTTAGTTTCTATGACCGGTTTATTATCAATGGGTTCTCCTAAGACATTTACCATGCGGCCCAGGACTTCTTCACCTACGGGCACAGTAATTGGGCCCCCTGTATCTACAGCTTCCATGCCCCTTTTTAAGCCATCTGTGGGGTGCATGGAAATACAGCGCACTGTGTTGTCACCAAGATGCTGCATGACCTCCAGCACAATCGTTTCCTCACCAAAGGGCACTTCAACAGCATTGTATAAAGAAGGCAGTTCATTCTCAAAACGGATATCAACAACTGCACCTATTATCTGAGTAATTTTACCTGTATTTTTAGCTGTCATCTGTTCCACCTCTATTTAAAATATTTGCACTGCCTACAATTTCGCTAAGTTCTTGTGTGATAGCTGCCTGGCGTTTCCGGTTATACATGCGGGTTAATCTCTCTATCATATCATCAGCATTCTTTCCAGCAGCATCCATGCTCACCATACGTGCCGCCTGTTCACTGGTGTGGGATTCGGAAAATGCTCTGAAAAAATACATGTGCAAATACATAGGAATTATGTGGTCTATAAATGTGTCTGTGTCCGGCTCATATTTCCTATAGCTTTCATCTATAGTATCTTCCTTAACTGCCACTGGCAGCACTTTTTCCACATAGGGCACATAGCTTAGGACATTCTCAAAGTGGGTATAAGCAATAAATACTTCATCTACTTCACCAGATATATAGAGGTCTATCACCCATTTTGCAATACTTTCAGCACCGTAATAAACCTGGGCATCTACTACATCGGTGATTTTACGGATGATGTTTTTGTTTCTCTTTTTTAAATACTCATATCCTTTTGAACCCACCACCAGAATTTTTTCATTTTTACCCTGATTCATATGTTCCATAACTTTTCCTAAAATATTTGCATTATAGCTGCCCGAAAGTCCCCGATCACTTGTCAGAACTAAATACAGAGAATTTTCCACTTTTCGTTCTTTAAAAAATATATGTTTCGCGGCAGTGCTAAGACAGCCCAGTTCTTCCACTATACGCTTTAGCTCACGGTAGATAGGGCGAACTCCTTCTAATTGTGCTCTTGCCCTATGTAGTTTGGTAGAGGC
>JAMNZY010000003.1 GCA_023622055.1 Bacillota bacterium | reverse complement strand
TTATTCTTGACCAACTTAGTATGCATATTAATGAGCTTTTTGACCTATCCGAAATACCTTGGGATAACTCACCACGTAATATTAAGAAATTGAACGAAACTATGGCCTATTACAAATTTGCTGCAAAAGAGATAGACTATTTGCGAAGGTTCTTTTTTGTATAATTACATTTATTACAACAGAAAATAAGATATCAGGGCTTGTATAATGCCTATAAAAAAACCTATTACACCGCCAAGGACTTCAATTTGCTTTAATTCTCGCTTTGAAAGTCTGATAATTAACTCTTCTAGCTGTTCTAGATCAAGGGAGTTAATTTTGTCTTCTACAAGTTGCTTTAAGTCCAATTGTTCTTTGGCTTTTTGAACAATGGTAGTTTTTATTTCATCAAAGATTTCAGTTCCATTTCTGTCAATCATATCTCCAATAAAATTGACTATTGAGTCTTTAAAACCTGAGGGTATAAAGGCTGGGAGTTTTTCATCAACTCTTTTTACTATCAATTCTCTTATATATTTTATAATTTCACTTCTGGCTTTTGCGTTTGTAAGCCTGTCTATAATCTCTTCCGGAGAAATAATCTCATACTCTAAAGCCTCACCGATACTTCGAGAAAGGTCAAACCTGCGTCTGGGAATTAAACCTTGTAGTTCTATTCCCAATATGGGAATTTTAACTGGATTTAAAGGTCTAAAAATTAATTTAATAGCTAGAACATTAGTTCCCCAACCGATAAGTGCTCCGATTAAAGGCATCAATGCTAGCTGAACGTATGGTTTCATAAATGTCATCACCATTTTGATAATACCATACATAAAATCTAAAAAAAAGGCCTTTAGGGCCTTATTTTTTCGTGAAAGATTTGGATTTAACACATATTTCACATTGATTACAAAATGCTACTCGGCCTTCAAATATATTGTAGAGGGCATTGACAACTTCACTCTTGTCGTTTCCATTAAAGCCATGAATAGTAATTTTTCTGGGGGCTATGTTTATCAAAGTACTGACAATTATATCGTCCATATTTACATCTGGATTTTCTTTTGCTATCAAATCTAGGCTGGAATCCCTTTCAATGAAATTTAAATTTTCATCCATCAATATTATTTGATTGTCGGCAAAAACCACATTTACTAAATCCCTTTTCGGCTCCTGAAGGTCTACAAAGTGGCGAAGAAGTTTTATGAATTCGCGATATTCCTTATCCATTAGAAATTCATCAATGGCAAAATCTACCGAGTCTTCTAACTGTATTATATAATCTTTTAAGCGAAAATTTATAAAACCATCCAGGATAATTAAGTCGTTTTTTGAAAGGAATTCCTGTATTTTATGTAAAACAAAGGTCTTCCTCTTAATTTGGAAGGAAACATTATGCCTTCCACTTGCCTCATCATAGTTTAATAAAGCTCTTGCATAGTCATAGATTTTATCTTGTTCAGCTCTATTAAAATAAAAGTAATTTTCCTTTATGATTCGTCTTACAAGTATCGGTTCCCAATGATTGATTATAATATCAGAAAGGGCATTGGCTACACAACTTACAAATCTCTGTCGCAGCTTATTGAAATAATTTTTCTGAAGTAAAATCTCATCATCAACGTAGCAACAATAAAATCTCATATTGTCTCTTGTTGTTATTTTGTAATTTATATTTAAGCCTTCTTCTCTTAACAAATCAAATTCGAGTTTTAATCTATCTTCAAAACCTTGGACAGGTTCAATGGAGCCTATGGTCAACAACCTCACTAGAACCACCCCTTTCCTTTGTAATAAATATTATATGTATGTGGCTTATACCATATACAACAAAAGAAAGGCAGTGGGTCCATTTTCTGTATTGTATATTAATGCCTATGACAGTCTCATACTTATAACAGTAATAAAAATAATTAAGCTCCCAAAAACAAAAACCTAAAAATGAATAGCTTTATGTGGGTGGAAACTGTAACTTCTATTTTAAATTAAAGGAATAATATTCTCTAGGAGGCGATCCCATGAATGGCAAAACCACAAGTTGGATAGTAACTGGCGTTGGTGCTGTAGTTACAGGTATTGGATACGTGACAGGTGGTATGATAGGTGCCGGAATAATGGGCTTTGGCCTGGCTCATGTAGTTCTGGGTGTTCTGGACATGTTCAGGCCCAGTGTGCGGAATTGAAAAAAAATAAACGGCCTAGAAAAACCTTCCTAGGCCGTTTTTATATTCAAAAATACATATTGTTCAACCGCGCTAAAAAAAATGGAGCGGAAGACGGGATTTGAACCCGCGACCCTCGCCTTGGCAAGGCGATGCTCTACCACTGAGCCACTTCCGCATGGTGATGTATCCTGTGTATCAAATAAAAAATGGTGGGCGCTGTAAGGATTGAACTTACGACCCCTTCCGCGTCAAGGAAGTGCTCTCCCACTGAGCTAAGCGCCCACAATTTTGGTGCCGAGGACCGGAATCGAACCGGTACGATCTTTTGGGATCGCAGGATTTTAAGTCCTGTGCGTCTGCCTATTCCGCCACCCCGGCATAATTATTTATTTGGAGGCGGCACCCAGATTCGAACTGGGGATAAAGGTTTTGCAGACCTCTGCCTTACCACTTGGCTATGCCGCCAGAAAGACAAAATGGAGCGGAAGACGGGATTTGAACCCGCGACCCTCGCCTTGGCAAGGCGATGCTCTACCACTGAGCCACTTCCGCATAATTAATGGTGCCTTGGGGCGGAATCGAACCACCGACACGAGGATTTTCAGTCCTCTGCTCTACCGACTGAGCTACCAAGGCTAATAATGGCGACCCAGATGGGACTCGAACCCACGACCTCCAACGTGACAGGCTGGCGTTCTAACCAACTGAACTACTGGGCCGCATTTTTGGTGGGCGAAACAGGGCTCGAACCTGTGACCCCGTGCTTGTAAGGCACGTGCTCTCCCAGCTGAGCTATCCGCCCGAAGACAATACTTAGTATACATTAGATTTGCTTGGCTGTCAAAAATCATTAAAACTCATTATTAGGCTTTATTCCCCTTATACACTTTCTAACTCTCTGTTGCTTTGTTTCTCTAGTTCCCCATTATACCTCTAAAAATTTTGAAGTTGTTTTTATTAAATTATACAAATATATTGACGATTTGTCAAGAAAGCTACTTTCGCCGCTTTTTAAGCTCATCCATTACCTCTTCAACTGTTATATTGTCAAATCTAAGAGCTATGAGCAGGTGAAAAAGTAAATCTGCAGTTTCGTATATGGTATCAGCTTTATTCTTGCTCATAGAAGCTATGATGACTTCACAAGCTTCTTCGCCTACTTTTTTCAGTATCCTCTCTTTGCCACCGGCATATAGTTTTGCAATATAGGATCCTTTAGGTTTTTCGGCAAATCTAGAGTCTATTATTTCAACAAGTTCCCCCAAAATTCCAAACGGATCCTTTGATTCATCTTTAGGACCGCATCCTTGATCTTCTAAAAGGCTGCGGTAAAAGCAAGAGTAATTCCCCGTGTGGCATGCTGGCCCTTTTGGAACAACTTTTAAAAGGAGGGTATCTTCATCACAATCATAGAGAATGCTTTTAACCTCAAGGAAGTTGCCACTTGTCTCACCTTTTTGCCAAAGCTTTTTTCGCTTTCGGCTGTAAAACCATGCTTTTTTTGTTTCAATTGTCTTATGTAATGCTTCTTTGTTCATGTAGGCAACCATTAATACTTCTTTGCTGCCCTCATCCTGGACAACTGCTGGCACAAGGCCTTTTTCATCATATCTTATATTTTCCAATTCAATCATGAATTATTCTACCCCTTCAGAAACTAAGTATTCCTTAACTTCTCTCACAGAAAAAATTCCCTTATGAAAAATTGATGCAGCCAAGGCTCCACTTGCTCGGCCTTTAATAAACACATCTCTAAAATGCTCCAGTTTCCCGGCTCCTCCTGAGGCTATAACCGGCACATTAACTGCATCGGCCACAGCTCTGGTAAGATCAATGTCATACCCGTCTTTAGTGCCATCTGCATCCATACTTGTCAACAGTATTTCCCCTACGCCAAGGCTTTCAGCCTTTTTACACCACCAAACAACGTCAAGGCCTGTAGCAACCCTACCGCCATGGGTATAGACTTCCCAACTTCCGCCCTTTTTTTTGGCATCACAGGCCAGGACAATACGCTCACTGCCAAATTTCCGGGCTCCTTCCTGGATAAGTTGAGGGTTTTTTACAGCAGCGCTGCCTATGGAGACTTTTGAGGCACCTGCTTTAATTAGATTTTCTATATCCTTTAATGTAGAGATGCCTCCTCCCACCGTAAAAGGCACCCGGATATTTTGTGAAACTCTCTTAACTACATCCAAGGTGGTCTTTCTGCCTTCTAAGGTAGCTGATATATCCAAAAACACTATCTCATCTATACCTTCTCTATCATAATAGGCTGCCAGCTCAACAGGGTCACCTATGTCCTGGATATTCTTAAAGTTAACCCCCTTAACTACTCGACCATTTTTTACATCTAAGCAAACAATAAGCCGCTTCTTATTCATTTTTACTCTCGTCCTCACAGGTATCGAATTCTTTTAAAACCGTCTTTAAGTCTAGGGCGCCACTGTACAAGGCTTTTCCAATAATGGCTCCTTCCAAACCCTTATTTTCATATAATGCCAGTTGCTTTAAGTCCTGCATGCTGGAAATTCCCCCTGATGCAATTACTGAAAAATCTCCAAAACTCAGCACTTTTTCGATGCCGGTAAAATTGGGGCCCTTCATCATGCCATCTCTTGAAATATCGGTATATATAATTGTCTTTACACCCATGTCCTTTAGCTGTCCTAAAACCTTTTCTATGGCAATGCCGGAAGACTTAGTCCAACCTTCAATGGCAACCTGATTTTGCCTCACATCAATTCCCACTGCCACTTTATCAGCACCGAATCTATCTATGGTTTCCTTAACAAGGGACAGATTAGTAATTGCAGAAGAGCCAAAGATGATGCGGTTTATACCTAAGTTTAAATAATTTTCCACAGTGCTCATATTTCTTATGCCGCCACCTACTTGGATATTGGCACTAAGGGCTTTCCGAATGTTTTTAATGACATCAACATTGCTTGGAGTGCCGGACTTTGCCCCATCTAAGTCCACTACATGAATCCACTTAGCTCCCTGGTCTTGCCACATTTTTGCTGCTTCAACTGGGTTTTCTAAATAGACGGTTTCCTTATCAAAGTCCCCCTGGACTAGCCTTACACACTTTCCTCCCTTGATATCTACTGCTGGATATATGTTCATTTCACCACTCCTTCATCCTTACAGTATCCCCTTGGTTGAAGGCACCCCTTTTTCTCTTGGGTCAAAAGCCACTGCCTCTCTCAATGCGCGGCCAAAGGCTTTAAATAGTGCTTCTATCATATGGTGGGTGTTTTCTCCTCGAAGAATTTCCAAATGAACAGTTATGCGGGCATTGTTGGCAAAGGCCACAAAAAATTCTTTTACTAATTCCACATCAAATTCTCCCACCTTATCCCGGCTGAATTCAGCATCAAAATGAATAAAGGGTCTGCCGCTTAAATCCAGGGCACAAAATGCCAAAGCTTCATCCATGGGAACGTAAAAACTTCCATACCGCTTAATGCCTTCTTTGTTGCCAAGAGCCTCTAAAAAAGCCTGGCCCATTACTATGCCCACATCTTCCACTAAGTGGTGGAAATCTACTTCTATGTCGCCCTCTGCATCTATTTCCAAGTCAAAGAGGGCATGGCGGGAAAAGAGATTTAACATGTGATTTAAGAAAAAAGCCGGTGTGTTAATATTGTTGTGACCTTGGCCGTCTAAATATATTTGGACATTTACTGATGTCTCCCCGGTTTTTCTGCAAACTTTTGCACTTCTTCCCATTGAATACCTCC
>JAMNZY010000096.1 GCA_023622055.1 Bacillota bacterium | reverse complement strand
AATTCTCCTGTTGTGGTTATCTCATGCTGCTTACGTCTTTCACATATGAAATCTGCAATGCGACCTGCCCATGGTTCTTCGCCGTATTCTCTTATTATCCGCTTCAATTCCTCTTTGGACATTTTGTTTACTACATCTTTTGCAGTTAGATTCCTGCGCCTGTCCATCCTCATGTCAAGCATAGCATCGTGCCTATATGAAAAGCCCCTTGAGCCCTCATCAAATTGATGAGAAGACACCCCTAAATCAAACAGGATTCCGTCAATTGTATCTATATTGTTTTCCTTTATAATTTTTCTTATATTTGAAAAATTATCATGTACAAGCCTGATATTACTTGAATATTTGGAAAAATTTTCTCTAGCGTTTAAAATAGCTGTTTCGTCCTGATCTATTCCGATAAAAGTACCCTGAAACTCAGCATGTCTTATGATTTCCTTAAAATGCCCCCCACCACCCAGTGTTGCGTCAACATAGACTCCACCAGGCTTAGGATTCAACAGCTCAATAACCTTATCTAAAAGTATTGGCACATGGTGATAATTCATCTGTTCATCTCCTATATTCCCAAATCCAATGTTTCCGCAATATCTTCATAAGATTCAGCAGCTTTGGCACTGTAAGCTTCCCACTGCTCTTGACTCCATATTTCCACTCTGTTTGAAACTCCGATAATAACTACATCTTTTTCGATGTGAGCATGTTCTCTCAGTTGTGGAGGGATTAAAATTCTGCCTTGTTTGTCCATTTCTGCTTCCATCGCTCCTGCAAAAAAGAATCTTATAAAAGCACGAGCGTCCTTTTGGGTAAAGGGAAGAGCTTTTAGCTTTTGTTCCAGCACTGCCCACTCATCTTTAGGATATACAAAAAGACATCCATCTAAACCTTTGGTCAATACAAAGCTTTGGCCAAGGGCTTCCCGAAACTTGGAGGGAATTATTAACCTGCCTTTTTGATCCAGAGAGTGCTGGAACTGGCCGATGAACATTTTTTTCACTCCACTTTAGTCTTTAATTTACCACTTTACTCCACTTCTCCCCACTTTATCTATTCTATGAATTTTTCCTAAATCCTTCTTTAAATAATAAAAAAAGATGGAATAAATCCATCTATTTACCTGCATAAGGCCAAAGGCCTATATTTAATATGAGACTTTTTTACCGGTTTTGAAAACTTTATTTGGGCACCACCACAGAAGTGGCATTTCTTGAAAAATCAAAGAATGTATTTAAACGTTTTGTAACATCATCAATAGTGATTTCTTCTAATACCTTTAAATAATCGAAGAAATTGACATTTTTATGATAATAAGATACAAAAGTAGAAGCAATAAACTCCAATGAATTTAAACTTGAGATAAACTCCCCTGTAAACTTCTTTTTAACCCTTTGAAAGTCCTTAATGTCAATGCCTCTTTTAATATAGCCGGAAATACTTTCGGAAAGCTCTTTGTGCAATGTGTCAGGGTCTTTAGTCTCACCGCCTATGGTGCAAAAACCGTAATCTTTCTGACCTTCATAGCCGAAGCTGAACCTGTCGTCTATAAGGCCTTTTTCATAAAGCCGTTCATAAAGCTCGGAGCTTCGGCCAAACATTATTTCCAGCAATATTCCTGTAGTTATTTCTTTTTTTAGCAGAGGCATACCATCATAACCTACATCAATGTCTTTAAACCCAGTTAAAAATAGAGGCTCATTTACATCTAACTGCACTGTATGACTTGATTTATAAACAGTAGGGGGCTCTTCTGGGTAAATTCTCTTTATTTCCCCCTGGGGTGTCAAACCTTTTGTGTTATGGGTTTCTTCTACTAATTCGAAAACTTTCTCCGGCTCTACACAGCCGATAACAAATAAAATCATATTGCTTGGATGGTAAAATGTATTGTAGCATTTATAAAGGGTTTCTACATCTATTTTTTGTATAGATTCCACTGTACCGCCGATATCTATTCTCACAGGATGTTTATGATACAGACATTTTAAAAGATTTAACAACACTTGCCACTCTGGTTCATCTTCATACATACGCAGCTCTTGAGTTATAATGCCCTTTTCTTTTTCTACACTGGCCTCTATAAAATATGGAGTTTCCACATATTCTAGCAGGAGCCTCAGGTTCTCTTCAAAATGGGATGTAGCTGAAAATAAATATGTGGTATTGGTATAACTGGTAAAGGCATTAGATGAAGCACCCAGTTCAGCGAACTTGTCAAATACGTTTCCATATTCCATTTCAAACATCTTGTGTTCCAAAAAATGGGCTATCCCTTCAGGAACTTTTAAGTGCTCTCCCGTATCTGGCACTATAAATTCACTGTCTATTGAGCCATAATGGGTAGAGTACATGGCAAAAATCTTGTTATAGTCCTTTTTGGGTATAACAAATACTTTTAGGCCATTTTTGGTTTCCTTTGAAAACAGCCGTTCCCTTATGAAGCTATCCATGCTGACCACCTTTCTGCTCACTTTTTATTCAGAAAGAACACTGTATCTAAACAGATTTTTTCGGCAACATTAATTACATCAGCTTTAGAAACCTTATACAAGTTCTCAATAATGTCCTCTGTAGTCCTTTGTGTGCCGTTTATGATACTGTCTAAATAAAGGCTGATAATCATAGACGGACTATCTGCTGCTTCTTTATATGAGTTGACAAGACTTTTTATAGTGCTGTCAAATTCATAATCTGTTATATTGCCTTTCCGAATATCTTCTAATTGCTGATTTATTATGTCAATGGCCCTGTCTTTATCATCAAACTCTATGCCGCAGCTAATAAGCATTAAACCCTTGTTTTTCTCCAGTCTTGAAAAGGCATAGTAGGCAAGGCTTGCTTTTTCTCTAACATTTTGAAAGAGCTTAGAATGGGTTCCCCCACCTAGTATTCCGTTGTACACCATCAGTGAATAGTAATCTTTATCACTGTATTTGGTATTGGTTCTAAAACCCATTGTCAGTTTGCCTTGGTTTACATCTTGTTTTTCCTCTACGTAATTAGGTTTTTCAATAAACTTGGATACAAAATCTGGTTTAACTTGAGTAATCTCTTTTCGCTCAAAGGAAAAAATATCTTCTATTAGATCAGTGATTTCTTCTTCATCTACATCTCCCAAAACAAAAAAGTCTATTGGACAGTGGGATAGACATTCCTTATAGTAATTGTACAAAATCTTGTTATCGATAAGTTCTAAATCCTCCACATTGCCATACTTGTAGATGCTAAAGGCTTCATCTTTGCACATTTCTTGAAAACATCTCTCTATGGCATAATTAAACTTATCGTTGTAAAGGGACTCAATGTTTCTCTTTAGGATTTCCTTTTCTTGATTTACATAATCTTCTTTGAATCCTCCATCTTCCACAAGGGGATCCAAAATCATGTCTTTAAAAGCTGTTAGACCTTTAATCAGTATACTTTTATCGTCAATATAATTGTGATTTACCGTTTCCATAAAAAACTGCATAATTTGAATTTCTCCGCGCTTCAGTATGTCACCGCCCATGCTGGTACCGTACAGCTCTTCAAGAAATAAATTCATTTTTCTAGAAGTAGGAAAGCTTTTACTGCCCCGCTTTAGAACAAAGGGTATTAAGGCAGTTTTCGTAGCGGTTTCTCTTGCTAGATTCTGATGGATAAACATACAAAAAGTTGTTGTCTTAAACTTTGGTGTTGAATGGACATATATATTAATACCATTCTTTAAGGTTTTTTGTGTAAATGTCTGATCCAATACACCAACCTCCTCAAATATCTCTGACATGGTTAACTTCTCCTTTTTCAACAAAATTCCTGCTTTTCTCAGTCAATTTTATGTTGTCCCACATTATGGCGAGTATACAGAAAATTTTTCATTTCGGAACATATGGCGAAAAAGGTTTGAAATAACAGTTCAATTGTAGTATAATTAAGATTGTCGGGGCGTAGCGCAGTTTGGTAGCGCGTTCGGTTCGGGTCCGAAAGGCCGTGGGTTCAAATCCCGCCGCCCCGACCATTTTATTTTATATTTTATACTCAATTTAATAATTGTTGCTTTGTAACCACTGAAAAGTGGTTTTTTTATTTTTAAAAATGCCATAATAGGCATTAGGAGTTGATTAATATGGTGCAAATTGATGATGCAGGCAGCGGAAGTCTCATAGGAGGCACTTGTATAGGCCTTTACTGGCCAAAATACGATATTTATAAATACGATTTTGTTCCTTTGGAATGCTATTTACCGGAAAATTTTAAACTAAAAAAGTATCAGAAATATGTGGTCCAGATAGTGTCTAGCTTTTTTAAAGACCTGGGTATACCAAAAAATGAAGAGATACATCTTTGCCAGGGATATATATTTGACGTCCTTCGAGAATATCTGACCTTAAATGGGTACCAATGGAAAAGTGTTAAAATTGAAGGAATACTTCAAGAAAAAGTTGAAAAAACTTTTGCAGATTATACTGTGGAATTAGGGCTTCCTCAAAGCTATATTTCATACACAAAATATCCTTTTCATTTCCATAAACTTTTGCGCTGGGTATATGCAGATTATCACAACAGAAAACAGTTTTGCAAAACCGGATGGAAAAGCTGGCAAAAATACGGCAATCTACCCACAAAAATCAGTTATGGCAGCATATGCAGATCAGGCTATTTTTGTTTAAAATGCGGCAAAAAAATAAAGGCCAAAAGCCTTATAAAAATTCTCGAGTTTGTCAGCAATAAAAAGAACACAATATATATACATCAAAACTGTTAAAACAAGATAACTTATTCCTCAGGAGATATGGCTGTAACTGGGCAAACATCGGCACAAGCGCCGCATTCTATACATTTTTCTGGATCTATTTCGTATATATCTCCTTCGCTAATGGCATCAGTGGGGCACTCTGGTTCACATGCTCCGCAAGCAATGCATTCATTATTAATTATATAAGCCATTATCAATACCTCCATATAAATATTATCGTCTTTAGTTTGTCAAAAGATATCATTTTAAATTCATAAAAAACAAACCGCCTACACAGGCGGTCCCATTTTAAAAAACTCCGTTATCAATGGCTTTTAACTGATACTCAAAAATCAGTTTATCCAGTTTCGAGCTGAGGGTATACACTTCCTTGCTTATCAAGCTCTCATTGGATTCAATTGCCGCATACAACTCGCCTTTTGCCTCATCTATCTCTTGCGCTAATTGAACCATCTCTACTACTCCTTTGTCCCTTTGAATATTTTTACATGCGACAATTTTACCACAGCTTGACTGTAAATTCAAGGAAAAATTTTGTTATTTTTTGGCATATATTGTAATTAGGTTGGAATATCTGGAAATTATTGTGTGGTTTTTGGCAAATTATTCAAATTATCATCTATGATTAGACTGTTTTCTACTTTAAAATATTTAAATATATGGCATATTCGATTCGCTTTTTTTGTAATTCACAGGTAATATGATAGGGTTTTTTTAAATCGCCGTTTATTAAATAATTATTTGCATTGCATCCTCCGCTGCAGAAAAATCTTGCCCAGCAGGTGGAACATTCTTCTTTTGAAAACACATGTGACTCTCTCATTAAGTTAATTACTTCTTCTTTAAGTTTGCCATCTGATACATTTCCCATTACAAATTGATTTTGACCTACAAATTGGTGGCAGGGATAAATATCACCGGATGGCGTCACTGCCAAATAATCTCTGCCTGCACCACAGGCCCATAATCTTTTATAAATGCAAGGCCCATGATATATGTCAATATTAAAGTGATAAAACCTAAAGGGTTTTTTCCCAGAAGTTTTTCGCTTAATATATTCTGCAGCTATATTACCATATTGTTCAAAGAGAACAGGCAAATCCTCTTCCTTTAATAAGTAGTCTCCTTCTTTTCCAACCACCGGCTCTATGGATATTTCCTTAAAACCTAAATCGGCCAA
>JAMNZY010000163.1 GCA_023622055.1 Bacillota bacterium | reverse complement strand
TCTGCCTATAAATCAGGGAAAATTACTGCAGAGGAGCTGGAAGAAGTAGAGCAGGCTGCTTGTCCTGGGTGCGGTTCCTGCTCAGGTATCTTCACTGCCAACTCCATGAACTGCTTAACAGAAGTTTTAGGCATGGGCCTTCCGGGAAATGGCACAATTCCTGCAAATACCGGTGCCCGCATAGCTTTGGCAAAGAGGGCAGGAATGCAGGTTATGGAAATGGTAAGGCGAGGCATTAAACCTCGGGACATAATGACAAAAGAAGCCTTTATAAATGCCATAACTGTGGACATGGGCATGGCCGGCTCCACTAATACGGTGCTTCACCTGCCTGCAATTGCCCATGAAGCTGGCATTAAGCTGGAACTGGATCTTTTTGATGAAATAAGCCGCAAAACTCCATATCTAACTAAACTAAGTCCCAGCGGCCACCATCATGTAGAAGACCTCCATGAGGCGGGAGGTATACCTGCTCTCATGAAAGAGCTTTCCAGAAAGGGCCTCTTGAACCTTGACTTAATTACCGTTACAGGTAAGACAGTGGGAGAAAACATTGCCAGTGCCCAAATACTAAATGCTGAGGTCATCCACCCAATAGAAAATCCCTATAGGGAAACAGGAGGCCTTGCCATCCTCAAAGGCAATTTGGCTCCTGATGGTGCGGTGGTGAAGGAAGCGGCAGTAGCACCGGAAATGCTGTATCACGAGGGCCCTGCAAAAGTCTTTGATTCAGAAGAAGAGGTTACAGAAGCCATATATTCTGGTAAGGTCCAAAAAGGTGATGTCCTTGTCATCCGCTACGAAGGACCTAAGGGAGGACCCGGCATGCGTGAAATGCTTTCCCCCACCTCATCTATAGCCGGAATGGGCCTTGATAAAGACGTGGCCCTGATTACCGATG
This sequence comes from Bacillota bacterium, assembly GCA_023622055.1. Taxonomy (GTDB): domain Bacteria; phylum Bacillota; class Thermosediminibacteria; order Thermosediminibacterales; family Tepidanaerobacteraceae; genus DTU063. Next base: position 13,069 of record JAMNZY010000163.1, on the reverse strand, counting down.
GACGTTTTTCTGGAGCCACCAGAGGTGCTTCCATAGGCCATGTTTCTCCTGAAGCCATGGAAGGAGGGCCCATAGCTCTGCTTCAAGATGGAGATATAATTAGAATAGACATTAGACAAAGAAGACTTGACGTGCTCCTTTCCGAAGAAGAACTTGACCGCCGCAGGGCCAATTGGCAAAAGCCGGAGCCCAAAGTAAAAACTGGATATCTGTCTCGATATGCTCGACTTGTAACATCAGCTTCAACAGGAGCAGTGTTAAAATAGTAAAGCAAATGACCCCCTGATTTTGCACTTTGCAAAAATCAGGGGGTTTTAAAATTTACCTAAATCCGATAATGGGGACTCTAAGAATTTGACCGGGAAAAATAAGAGCATTCTGTCCTTCCAACCGGTTGGCCTCTACAATGGCTTCCACTGTGCTGTCAAACCTGCGGGCAATAGCCGCCAAAGTGTCACCTCGCTGTACCACATAAAGGACTTGCTGCCTTATATAAGGCTGCAGCATTGATAGTGGATCCGCAGAATCTGTAGTTTCATACATGTGATGACGATCTCGAGGGATAAACAGAATTTGGCCCGGAACAATCATCATATCGGTTCCGACCCAGTTGTGTTCAATTATGTCTTGAATTGTAACGTTGAACCTATTTGCGATAATACTTAGAGAATCGCCGGGCTGAACAATATATATTATCATACCACCATCCTCCTCACTATACTTTAATAGTATATTATTCAGCCCGCCAAAAAAGTTTACTTAAATTTTAAAGGTGCCAGGCATCTATTTTAAATTAATTATTGCAAAACATAATAAGGCTCCGCTGAATTAGCCTTCAGCAGAGCCTTAGCTTGTATCAAGCCCTAATTTCTTGGCGTAAAAAAAGAGTATATGTTATTCCAAAAATAATCAACGTGCCTGCTACAAGGCCTGTGATATGAGGCCAGATTAGCAATAGACTTTGATCCAATGGCAAAAAACCACTAATGGCGCCATAGACCTGTTCTAGGAGCACCGGGCCCAAAGTTCTAACATTTGGCGACAGCAGAGTTACTGAGGCTTCGCTGTAAAGGGTTGAGGGAGATAGCCTGCTTACCCCTTGAGAAACTCGAACATTGTAAAGCTGGGTAAGGGCATCGGCATTTTTAGTTACTGGGAAAATGGCATCAGCTATCATGTCTGCCAGTATAGGGACAAAGATTGAGAAGAACAGCCACAGAGAGATTCCGCAGAGAGCTGATGTGGCCGTCTGACGAAAAACAAGAGATAGAAGCATAGCCAGTGCCAACCAAAATGCCATGTACACAATACTAAGACCCAGATACAAAAGCAGCCTTATTACTTCTTCACCGGTAGGGGGCACTCCAGTCATGATAATGCCCATGCCGGCTACAAAAAATCCCAGTGCCAGTGTCATTAATACCAAGACAAAAAGTCTAGCCAGAAATTTGCCATTTATCACATCATCTCGATATATGGGCTGTGCCAAAAGTCTCGTCATCGTTCCGCTGTTTTGCTCACCATTTATGGCGTCAAAGCCCATAGAAAGACCCACTAGTGGGCCGAGGATTGAAACAAACCAAGTAAAAGATGGGAGAGAAGAGCCGGAAGTTGTAAAGAGCCTGATCAATACGAAATTGGATATTACATCTTCGGTGGCACCTCTTATATTAGAGGCAGCCGAGTAAAACGATACTATTCCTGTAAGGGTAATAAGGGAAAACAGGATGAAAAACCTGGTACTGGAAAGCTGATCAGCCAGCTCCTTTAAAAAAACCGTGGCCAAAGGATTAGTGCTTTCTATGTTTTCAGAATCGGCTTTACTCCCTTTTTTTTGAATAAAATCCTTAATCTTACTTAGCTTTGGCAGTTTGGCCATTTTCCTTCCCCTCCCCTTCATGGAAATAACGGCTGTATATATCGTCTAAATCAGAGCTGCGGGCTCTTAAATGATAAATATCTATATCCTTTGCAACAAGGGCTTTTACAATTTTAGGGGCAAGGTCCTGCTCTTCGCCTTTGATAATTGCCATATCTTCATGAATTTCCACAGAGCTGACGCCTGGTATGGCCTTGATTTCTTCTGTTGGAAAAACGCTCATATCCCTTGTTTTAAGCTCTATTACCTGCTCGCTTCCTATCTCTTTTGCCAAATCAGAAATACTGCCAACTGCTACTAACTTACCTTTTACGAAAATCCCCACTCTATCACATATAGCCTGAACTTGGTGGAGCAGATGAGATGATATGAGGATAGTCTTGCCCTCTTTTTTACCAAGCTGCAAAATAATGTCCAACAGTTCTTTAGTCCCTTCAGGGTCAAGGCCAAGTGTTGGCTCATCTAGAAAAATAATTTCTGGATCCTTTAAGAGCACATCGGCAATTCCCAGTCGCTGCCGCATTCCCTTAGAATATTCCCGAACCCTTCTATCTGAAGCCTCTTTAAGTCCTACTCTAACCAATAATTCTTCAATTTTCTTTTTAGCTCTACCTGGAGAAATGCCGTTTAATCTGGCAGTGTAAAAAAGGTTTTCCCTGCCGGTCAAATCTCCGTAAAATCCCATGTTGTCAGGCATGTATCCCACTATTCTCTTTACACTAAGAGCTTGTCGCACAGGATCAAGACCAGCTACCCTAATGCTGCCTGAAGTAGGCTCTGAAAGGCCCATAAGCATTAAAATAGTAGTGGTTTTGCCGGCGCCATTTGGGCCTAAAAGTCCGAAGATCTCACCTTTTTTTATTGTAAGATTTAGGTGATCTACAGCGGTAATTGAACCATAAACTTTCGTCAGCTCTCGAGTTTCTATAATTATTTCATCATGCATAGTTATCGCCGCCCATACTTTTTAAAAGTGGTTGCTACCCAATATATAACCCCTGCTATTATGGCTACTCCAACTATGCCCCAAAGAGTTGAAGTATGAACGGTTACTCTAATATCAGCACTAGCTGAGGTTTCTCGGGCAGAGGCACTTACGCTCACTATATAATCGCCGGCAATGGCCTTGCTGTCAGGGGTGATATAGGCTGTCACCTGTTTTTTCTCTTTGGCCTTTAACTGATCAATGGTTTCAGGTTCAAAAGTAACAGACCATCCAGGTGGAGCAGAAGCGGAAAGATTTATGGCCTGTAGATCTGCACTGCCGGTATTTTCAATTTCAAGGGTTAAGGCACTTTTCTTTCCGGCATTCACATCTTGATTTAAACGTCCTGAAGGTGTTGAAAGTTCAAGACTGTAGTTTCCTGTAATAACCACTTGCAAATCCACTTTGGCTACTTCGCTGCCAGATACGGCTGCAGCGGTAATAGTATATTCGCCTGCTTTGACGCCATTTGGGGGCTTGACAGTTATGTCTAAATCTTGGGATTTGCCAGGTTCTAAACTTAAACTGGTTATCTGGTTATTTTGATAAGCGGGTTTGAAAGATACCTGCCAACCATCTGGTGCTTGAGCTCCCAGACTGTAAAAGCGCTCTCGGCCACTGTTGTTGTATAGGGTCCCCCTAAAACTAAAAGTTGCTGTATCTGGTCCCGAAAGGGCTGGATACTGAACTTCAATTTTGTCAGCGCCGCTGGCCTCTGTGTCAATTTTGATATTTAAAGGGAGAGCAGAACGTCCTCCGCTGCCTGATGCCTCAACTACCACATTGTAGTTGCCGTTTTTAGCATCAGAGGGAATCTGAACCCTAAGTTCTGCTTCAGCGGGCCCATCTGAGGGTACATGAACCTGGTGAATTTTTTTGCCATCCCCAAAAATTTCTGCAGTCCATCCGGAAGGTATCGACGTTACTTTAAGATCTACAAATCCAGTGCCATTTACAGTCAAGGGAAATGTAACGCTGCTCCCAGGTTGAGCAGAAATTCCGGGATAAGCAGTTGAGATGCTCAAGGGACCAGCACCGTAAGTGAAACTAGATGAAAGGGATAAGATTAGTAATGCCAATATTGTCGACTTTACTGCTCTTTTCAAACTTCATCACCTTCCATTATGTAATTAGTCTCACAAAGACATTTTAAAACATAATTTTGAAAAAAATGTGAGGATTTTGTTATAGGTTTTTTAAAGCAAACAGCCTCAGCTGTATCTTATCCAGCTGAGGCTGTTTAATTTTTACTTAATCAGTTTTGATAGCTTCTTAAATTCAGGTGTCCCGGCTTTTTTCATTAAGTCAAAGAAAACTGTTTCGGTATTTGTTATTACTGCTCCCATATTGGCCATTAAAGAAATACCATTTTTGTAGTTTTCCTTTGCCCGAGAACATACAGCATCTTGAACCACATAGACTTGATAGCCTCTTGCAAGCAAGTCTCTTACTGTCTGAAAAACACAAACATGAGTTTCCATTCCCGCTACAATTACCTTTTTCCTTCCTAGTCTTTCTAGCTCAGCAGCTACTTCATCAGTAAATGCAGTGAAGGTTATTTTTTCATAAGCCACAGTTCCTTCAAGATTGTTTCTTAATTCTGTGACTGTTGGGCCCAAGCCCTTGGGATACTGTTCTGTAACTATAATGGGAATTTCCAAGTCTTTTGCGACGGCAATTAAAATATTGGTATTATCGATGACCTTTTTGCCGTATTTCATTACAGGCACTAGACGTTCTTGAATATCAATAATCATCAAGACCGCATCTTTAGAGTTTAAAATAAATTTGTCCAAGAAAAAACCTCCCCTACATTTTCAGTGATTACCCTCAAGATTAAGCTTCATTATTGTAATATCTTCATTACAACTATTTTTTCAAACTTTTCAATGTCAGTCAACTAAATAGCTTATCAGAAAAGTCTACAAAACAAGTGAAGACAAGTAATTGCGAGCTTTCGCCTGCTAAGTTTTAGAATTTAAATATTATTCCAACTAAAGCTGCACCCAATAGATAAAATATAGGGTGCTTTTTGTATTTATTCAATAGAAACAAAATAACAGCAAACAGCATTAAATAAGATATTATGGGTAGATAAGTATTTGCTGATATTAAGCAGAGAAACCTTTGCCACCTCAAACCCTGCCGCTCCAATAAGTCCGGCTACAGCAGGCCTTACCCCATAAAAGCCGGCTTGAACTAACGGGTGCTCATTAAATTTCATATAGTAGTGGGCAATTAAAACGATGATAATTATAGAGGGAGTGACTTCGCCAATAACCGCAATTATAGCTCCCGGCAGATTGGCAGTCTTGTAGCCTACATAAGTTGACATAAGTTGCCATGTTAATTCCGATAGGTCCTGGAGTGGATTCGGATATGGCGATCATATCAACTAGCTCTTGAGATGTAAACCAGCCGTATTTTACCGAGATATTTTGGAGAAAAGGAAGTGTAGCAAGGCCACCACCTATGGCAAACAAACCAGTCTTAAAGAATTCAATAAATAGTTGTAAATATATCACATTTCACCAGTCCTTACTGTTTTGGTTATTATTCCTAAAGTAGCCGAAATGACAACTGCAACAATGGGTGAAATCTTTAGAAAGGCAATAGAGACAAAGGATGCACCGGCTATTAAAACACCTAATCGATCTTTCACAGATGTCTTCAGCAGCTTAAATACCGTATTTGCAATCAATGCTGCCACTGCAACCCTGATGCCGCTGAAAGCATGCTTTACAATGGCCAAATCCTGAAATTCTGTAAAAAACATTGCAATAGTAGAGATTATTACCAATGAAGGAAATACCATCCCTGCTGTGGCAGCTATGGAGCCGGGAATGCCTTTCCGTTTAAAACCTATAAAGGTTGCGGTATTTATGGCGATTATCCCTGGTGTGCACTGGCCGATGGCGTAGTAATCTAAGACTTCTTCCTCAGTTGCCCACTTGTTTTTTTCAACTATCTCCTTTTGAATCATGGGCAGCATGGCATAACCTCCGCCAAAAGTAAAAGCACCCATGCGGCAAAAAGTAATAAAAAGCTTCCACAGTTCTTTCATAAAATTTCACCCTTTGTGATGTGTTAATTGCTTTACATCAATGAGTGTAACACTTTACTGGAAAAAAATAAAGTATTAGACTCTTGCCAATGGGTATGAGAAGTGGTATTCTAGTTATAGATAAACTATTCACAAGATTGAAATAATTGTAATATAATGTCGAGGATAATATATGGAAGGTGAAATTTATGCAAAAGATTTTAGAGGAGGTCCTTGAAGAAAATCGGCACCTGGCAAAGAAAGGTCGTGTTGCCAGCTACATACCTGCCCTGGCAAAGGCAAATCCCCATCACATAGGCATATGTATTGCAGAGATAAATGGAAACATGTATAAAGCAGGAGACGCTGACGCTAAATTTACAATTCAGAGCATATCAAAAGTAATAGCTTTAATGTTGGCTCTCATGGACAATGGAGAAAAAGTCTTTGAAAAGGTGGGTAGGGAAGGGACAGAAGACCCCTTTAACACTCTCTACAAATTGGATTTACCCCACACAGAAAAGCCTGTAAACCCCATGATAAATGCCGGTGCAATTGCAACAACTGCCCAAATTAAAGGTGATAAATTCGGTCGAATTTTGGAATTAATAAGGAGAATAACTGGCAACTTAAGCATAGACTATAGTAGAGAGGTATATATTTCTGAAAAGGAAACAGGTGAAAAAAACAAGGCAATAGCCCATTTGTTGAAAGCCAGAGGAATTATCGAGGGAGACCCAGATGAAGTCCTTGACCATTACTTCAAACAATGCTCCATTGAAGTTACAGCATGCGATTTGGCAAAGATAGCCCTATTTATGGCAAATGGATGCCAGGGACTTCCATCATATGGGGAAATTGACAGAAAGACTTTATACAGGAATCTGCTTGCCATTATGACAATTGGCGGTATGTACAATGTAAGCGGCCAATATGCAGCTGAAGTAGGAGTGCCTTCTAAATCAGGAGTAGGGGGCGGTATCATGGCATCTGTGCCAGGTAGGATGGGTATAGGTGTATTTAGTCCTCCCCTTGATGAAAACGGCCACTCTATAGCAGGATATGGTATCATGAAGTCTTTGTCCCATAGATTGGATTTGAGCATATTTTAATAAAGTTATATACAATCTCAATTGAAAGGAGGTTAAAGTTTAAAAAATTAGAAAGGGGGAATGGGGCTGATTTGCAGGCATTAAGTCATGGTTTCTAGTCATGTTCCACATTAATAAAAATTTAAAGGGGGCATTTTGATGTTTCTAGAAACCTTGATAAGCAATTTAAATGACTGGCTTTATTCTTATATCTTAATTGCAATGCTAGTTGGATTAGGCCTGTATTTTACAGTAAAGCTTAGGTTTGGCCAATTCACATTAATCGGGAACATGCTTCAACTAACTACAGAAGCTGTTGAAGTGGAAGAAGGCAGAAAGGGAATTTCCCCATTCCAGGCATTTTGTATTTCTGCTGCTTCCCGGATTGGAACGGGCAATATTGCAGGTGTGGCAATTGCAATTGCCTCTGGAGGCCCAGGTGCCGTATTTTGGATGTGGGTTATTGCCTTGATAGGCGGTGCCACCAGCTTTGTGGAGAGCACCCTTGCTCAAATTTACAAAATTAGAGATGGAGACACATTTAGAGGTGGTCCTGCTTACTATATTGAGCAGGCTATTGGGAGCAGAGGTTTGGGAATATTCTTTTCCATCCTGACAGCGGTAACTTTCGGTTTAGCTTTTAATTCCGTTCAGGCAAATACCATAGCAAATGCATTTAAAACAGCATTTAGCATAAATCCATTATATATGGCAATTTTTCTCGTCATAGTGGCAGGATACATTATTTTTGGCGGTGTTAGAAGAATTGCAAATGCTTCTTCAGTTATAGTTCCTGTTATGGCTGTCATTTATATAGGTGTTGCATTGTTTATAATGATAAAAAATATTGCCTTAGTGCCTAAGATGTTTGTCATGATTATTGCAAATGCCTTTGGTATACAGCAGGTTCTCGGTGGCACTATGGGTGCTGCCATCATGAACGGCGTAAGGCGAGGGTTATTTTCCAATGAAGCCGGTATGGGCAGCGTGCCAAATGCTGCAGCAACAGCTGATACTTCCCATCCTGCAAAACAAGGCCTTATTCAGACTCTAGGCGTATATGTGGATACCCTTTTAGTATGCAGTGCTACAGCTTTTATGATATTACTTTCAGGCGTATTAGAAACCACCTCCGGTCTAGAAGGTATACAAATAACCCAAGCTGCCGTTACTTCTCAGGTTGGCGCATGGGGCAGCACATTTGTGGCAATATGCATTTTCTTATTTGCCTTTAGCTCAATCATCGGCAATTATTACTATGGTGAGACAAATATCGAATTTATAAAGTCAAATCCGATTTTCCTTACTATTTACAGACTAATGGTATTGGCTATGGTTTTCTTTGGTTCCATCGGAAGCTTTGGTCTTGTATGGGACACAGCAGATGTATTTATGGGCATAATGGCAGTAGTAAACTTAATAGTAATAACCAAACTTGGCCCAATTGCCTATGCTACCTTTGAAGACTATGTGTCTCAGCTAAAAAGCGGTAAAAATCCAGTCTTCTATGCAGATAAAATACCCGGTTTAGGCAAAGTAGAGTGTTGGGGGAGAAAATAATATTCCTCACGATGAAAGGATTCTGAGGAAAAAGCCCTAAGTCAACCTAGGGCTTTTTCTTTTACAACATTGTAAAAATAAGTCCCAGAACGCTGGAAATTACTATTATCAATATCGGGTGTATCTCGAACTTTACAAGGCCTATTATTGCAATAATAAAGATAAAAATGCTTTTTAAATCAATTATAGATAGGAGATTAAGCATACTACCACTTAAGGTTGTTCCCTGTCTTAAAAAAGCAGTCTGTGCCACAAAAACTGCAGCTGCAAAAATCAAGCCCACAATGACAGGTCTTACGCCGTAAAATATCAACTTACTTAAAGGATGATCTTGGAATTTAAAAAAGTAATTAGAAACAATCAATATCAGAACAAGAGATGGGATGGCCACACCTGCAGTGGCAACAATGCCGCCCAAAATACCGGCTGCCTTATAACCTACAAAAGTGGCGGAATTTACAGCAATAGGTCCAGGAGTCATTTCTGCTATGGCGATTATATCCACAAATTCCGATGCAGACAGCCAACCATGACTTTGGATTTCTTTTTGTATAAGTGGTATCATGGCATAGCCGCCGCCGAAACTAAACAGACCAATTTTCATAAAAGATAAAAAAAGGTGTAAGTAAATCAATTTTCATTGCCCCCATTGCTTAAAATATTAGCTGCCCTTTCAGGAAACAGATAGTAAATTGCTAGTCCCACTGCAGCACCGCCTAAAATTACAAATATGGCCTGGACATCAAAAAAAGCAACAAGCAAAACAGATAAAATGGCAATGATTAAACCTGCTTTATCCACAATTGAAGTTTTTGAAACCTTTATTGCAGCTATAGAAATGAGACTTGCTATAGCTGGCCTGATTCCCGAAAACACAGCCTTTACGACAGGTGCATCTTGAACCTTTGAAAAAAACATGGCAATTAAAGCGATGATAAAAAATGAGGGCAAAATAACCCCTATAGTAGCCACTATTGCTCCCTTTTTACCGTAAATTTTATAGCCTATAAATGTAGATGAGTTTATCGCAATGGCACCAGGCATGGACTGGGCTGCCGCGAAAACGTCTATCACTTCTTCTGAGGAAACCCATTTTTTGTTTTCCACCACTTCTCTTTCTATTAGGGGTATCATGGCATAGCCCCCGCCAAAAGTGAAACTTCCTATCTTAAAAAATGTAAAAAAAAGTTCCATAAGTAGCTTTGTTTAAAATTTCATCAACTGACAATACCGCTGCTCCTACTGCTATGGCGTTATCTTTAAAATTCCCACCCCTACTAAAGGAAACCTTATGGTTTTTAACATACTTGCGCTTCAAAGCTTCTTCTACAGCTGTGTTGTAAAAAAGTTCAGAGTGTTTTACTATTGGTCCGCTGAGAATCACCAATTCTGGAGTCACTAGATTTATATAATTGGCAAGGCCTATGCCAAAAATTTCAGCGGCCTTTGTAATTGCTTGCCGGGCTAGAATATCATTTTCTTTGGCGGCAGCACAGATATCTAAAAAATCTATTTTATCAAAGGGTTTATCAACATAGGTAGGGGTGCCTTGCTTAAGCAACTCTTTGAACTTTTTAGTAATAGAAGGTATGGAGCAATATGTTTCAATACAGCCGCGATTATGGCAGTGGCACAAATCTCCATTTATATCAATAACCATGTGGCCAAAGGCATCTTCATAATCGTTAATTGCCCTTATAATGCTTCCTGATGAAATTGTGCCTGTTCTAATACCCATACCACAGTGAAAATACGATATCGACTACAGTTGGGAGCTTTAATCTTTGCTGTATCATGTCCTTGATAGGAATATTAACCCATATATTTGAAGGAAAGTTGGCCGGATTTAACATAATGCCTTTTTTCCGGTCTAAAGGTCCAACTGTGCCCACACCAACTCCTAAGACCATAGATTTTTCTATAGATAACTGAATTAACCTATTCTCAAGATATGAACATATTTGATTTACAGTATTTACAGGCTCCTGGGGTGGTCCGAAGCGATTTATATCGATTATATCCATTTTTAGATTTGTAATGACAACTTCGGTATAAGTTTGAGAAATATCGATTCCAATACTATAGTAAGTCTTTGGATTTACATCATATAGTACAGGGGGTCTTCCTCCTGTAGACTTAGCCAAATCTGCTTCAATAACGAAGCCTTCATCTAGCAGAGGCTGCATAAAGCGTTTAAGTGTAGTCAACTTCATCCTTGTCATATCTATTATTTGATTTCTTGTAATTGGACCCTTTTGCTGAATAATACGTAGCAGCAATTTACTCTGGTCTCTTATATTTTTTAATTTACTGTAGCCATCAGTCACCAAAAGCTCCTCCAAACTGGAACACTTTTTAATAACATGATAACACCTTTTTTCCAAAATGGCAAAAAGTCTACAAAAAAAGAATTCAACTAAAAATAGAAACTATAAATTTCTGGATATGTCACAGCTTTCTCTTTCGATTAATTTAAAAGGGAGTTTAATAAGAGTATTTATTTCGTGTCCGCCGTTTATTCTGTCAATTAATAATTTGACAGCAAATCTCCCCAACTCTTCTTTTGGAACATGAACTGTTGTTAAAGAAGGACGGAAATATTCAGACACCTCAATATTGTCAAGGCCTATAACAGAAATGTCTTTTGGAATTTTTAGACCGCTTTTGTGGATTGCCTTCATTACTCCGATAGCAGTTATATCATTTCCACAAAAAATAGCGCTGGGTAGATTTCCTCCTTTGATTATTTCAGTCATGGCATTATAGCCTTCTTTGGAAGATAATGTAATATTTTTAATATAATTTTCATCTAAAGAAATATTGTGTTTGGCCAAGGTGTTTTTAAAAGCTCTAAATCTATGTTCATTTATTACCTTATAATCTCCTAATTCGGGTATCTCGCCTATGTAGCCAATTTTGGTGTGACCAAGAGAAATGAGATACTCTACTGCACAAGAAGTTGCCTCATAGGCATCGCATATCACTTCGTCTATATCCCTTCCTATTCTGTTTAATCCTACATATACTAAATTCTTAATATTGTTTTTTATAAAATTGAATAAGTCCTCGTTTATCCGCCCTAATAACAAATAGCCATCTACGTCTGATGAGGTAATATATTGGAAAAGAGCGCTCTTATCTTCGAAATACGAAAAGGTATAACCCAGATTATATCCATGAAGAGTAGCCTCTCCTTGAATTCCCATCATAATTTGAGAAAAAAATTGGTCTTTAAATGTATCTTTTGGGGAAGCCAGTATACATCCTATAGTTTTATCCAAATTTGGTCTACTTGCGTTATTAGCTTTAAGTCTTTTAGCATGGTAATTGGGTACGTAACCCATTTCTCTAACCAATTTCCAAATCTTTTGGGCCGTTTCTTTACTTGCCGGTTTATTTTTATCATTGTTAATCACTCGAGAAACAGTAGATATTGATACACCAGCTCTTTCGGCAATATCCTTAAGAGTAACGCTCATAACATTTGCTCCTGTCTAGTTAGTATATATTTACTCTAATAATAATTATAATTGAAGTTTTGGTTGACAGACATTTCTGCAGAAAACATGGGCCGAATGCATATTTTACAAATGACGACTACGGAAAAGGTATGGTTAAGATAAAGTAAATTTATTTTAATGTTTATCAAATTAAGGCTGAGGCTACAATGAGGAAATAAGTACGCAAAACTGGAGGTTAATTTGATGAAGAAACTATTCTTTGAATATGGGCATGGACTAATGGAGGCAAACTTACCCGACAATACCGATGTATTTATACCGGGAGAAACAGTACCGGATCCTCCCCATCTTGAAAACCCAGAAGAAGCTACAAGACAAGCCATACAAAATCCCATAGGAATGCCGCCAATTCCTGAATTAGTAAAAAAGGGTTCAAAAGTTACAATAATATTTCCTGACAGAGTCAAAGGCGGTTTTCAAGAAAACTCCCATAGGAAAGTATCAATACCTATAATTATAGAAGAATGTCTAAAAGCAGGAGTGGAGAAAAAAGACATCAAACTAATCTGCAGCAACGGTCTCCACAGAAAAAATACTAGAGAAGAAATAAGATCCCTTTTAGGGGAAAAAGTATTCAATGAGTTTTACTGGACTGGCCAGATAGTAAACCATGACAGCGAAGATTGGGACAACTTAATAGACTTAGGCTGGGATGAAACGGGAAATCGCGTCATAATGAATAAAGAAGTATACGAATCAGACCTTGCAGTACTAATCGGCCATACACTGGGAAACCCCTATGGAGGCTACTCGGGAGGATACAAGCACTGCGCCACTGGCATCACTCACTGGAAGAGCATCGCATCACACCACGTGCCGCATGTGATGCACGGAGACGATTTTACTCCCGTAAGCAACCATAGTCTAATGCGACAAAAACTTGCTGCGGTGCATCTTGGAATGAAAGAGTAATGTAAATGAGCTGCAACACTGATTCAGGTGTAGCAGCTCATTTTTATATTTAAGCGACAAGCTTTTTTAGACAAGTCA
>JAMNZY010000230.1 GCA_023622055.1 Bacillota bacterium | reverse complement strand
TTTCACCACCCGGTTTAACTTCCTTATGAAAATTAACATAGTACACAGCCAGTTGAAAAGCTAATATACCAGCTACAACACCCCACAAACTAATCTGCTCCACTACAGCACCTAAAAGCAGAGCAATGCCCGAAAGAAGTAGCCTTAAAACATGCTGCATGCTCACATATATTCCGGCTTTTACCTGATCCATTGTAAGTGCCTTGTCCACTGCTCTTTCCAAAAGCAATACTTTAGCGATGCTGACAGCTGATCCTAAAAAGACTCCAAGGGCGAAAGGAAAAAATTTTAAAGAACGGTAATATATTATTGATAGCAAAACACATGCCATCGCGATTATTAATATTGTGGAAACGATTTTCTTTGCAAGATTAGACAGTTTCATAATGCATCTCTTCCTTGAAAATCTATTAAGTTCTTCATTTAATGCCTTTAGGCAGTCTGAATATAGACCTAATTGCAGCCCCTACACCTAGCATAGAAAAAATCAGCAATAACCAAGGGGATGTGCCCAACAATCCATCTATGTACTTGCCTAGTAAAACCCCCACGAATACACATGCCGCCATAGTTACGCCTATATGAGAAAAGTAGGCTATAGCACGGAGTGCTTCGCCACTATTAGATTGCTTATCTTTTCTTTGTTCTTTACTCAAGATTTCGTCCTCCAGACCTTTCTCTTTTTCATTGTAGCTATAACAGCGGTTTTTTATACTTCTATGAGGCACATAGCGCATTGGATGAAAATATAATAAGAAAATTTACAATATTTTGCAATATTGATTTAAAAAATTTTAGGTTGCGTTTGATTAACTGGCAGTCCCAATCGAGATAATAATCGCATTAGAGAAGGGTTAACCGGTAAGAAAGGACTTAAAGAAAAGTAAGAACTGTATGGAAATCTGATAATAAAAAACCGGATGACCCGTCTCAGGTAACATCCGGATGCTTTCAAAATATGTTTATAAAAAAATGGTGCCGAAGGCGGGAGTCGAACCCGCACCTGGGGTAAACCAGACTGGATTTTGAGTCCAGCGCGTCTGCCAATTCCACCACTTCGGCATGTTTTTTCATGTCAATGCAATAATTATATTACCATATGTGATGTTTTTTTATTTTTGTGATATCCGTCACAGACCAATACAAAGGTTATAACTTATTATAATGGTGACAAAAGATAAAAAAATCTTTGCCACTATGATGAGTTTTAACTTATTATATTGGTAATAAAAGGAATGAGGAGGCATCTTTTATGGGAATGTTTTGTTACCAATGCCAAGAAGCTTCAAGAGGCGTAGGATGTACTGTCAAAGGTGTATGCGGTAAAACTGCGGAAGTTGCCAATCTACAAGATTTATTAATTTATACACTAAAAGGTATTTCTCATATAGTGCAAAAGGGCAATGTAAATGTCCAAGATTTAAAGGAGTTAAATCATGAGGTGATAAAAGCACTTTTTATGACCATTACCAATGCCAACTTTGACGGGGAAGCCTTAGAACATGAGATTAAGAAGATGATTTCTCTAAGAGACCAGCTGAGAGCAAAGGTAAATGTAGAAAATCTTCACGATGCTGCCATATTTCAAGTGGACTCAAAAGAATCTATGCTGGATAAAGCATCGTCCGTCGGCGTCCTTTCTACAAAAGATGAAGACATTCGCTCATTGAGAGAATTGATTACATATGGTTTAAAAGGTTTAGCTGCATATACTCACCATGCTTTAAATATTGGTAAGGAAAACAATGAGCTTTATGAATTTGTTTATGAAGCCTTGGCTGCAACCCTTGATGATACCCTTTCTGTGGACGACCTGGTATCTTTAACTTTAAAAACCGGTGAATACGGTGTCAAGGCCATGGCCCTTTTGGATGAAGCCAATACTTCAAAGTACGGCAATCCTGAAATTACAGAAGTCAATATTGGTGTCAGAAATAACCCTGCAATACTAGTATCCGGCCACGATCTGACAGATTTGGAGCAATTATTGGAACAGACTCAGGGAACTGGAGTGGATGTTTACACTCATAGTGAAATGCTCCCTGCCCACTATTACCCTGCCTTTAAGAAATATGACAATTTCGTAGGTAATTACGGCAATGCATGGTGGAAACAGACTGAGGAATTTGAAAGTTTTAACGGACCTATACTGTTTACAACTAACTGTTTAG